>CAZTJY010000035.1:20041-30175 GCA_964613725.1 uncultured Parapedobacter sp.
GCAACCGCGCTGATGATCTTATTTGCCGGGGCCTACAATGTGCAGGATCCCACCGGCGGGTATGTTGTTGAAAACATACCAGGCGTCCAGATCGGTTCGGAATACACGCAGCATGCCGTGGCGCATCATTTCCCCAGCATCGGCGCCGGATTTGTTGCGTTGGCATTGTTCTTTTTCGTCTTTACCACCATCATGGCCTATTATTACATGGCCGAAACCAACCTCAGCTATTTGGATAAGCGGGGTAAGCAACGCTGGGCAGTATGGGCACTTCGTATCCTCATCCTGTTTGCCACGTATTACGGTACGGTTAAAACCGCCGAATTGGCGTGGACCGTGGGTGATATTGGTGTGGGACTGATGGCCTGGCTCAACTTGATTGCCATTATATTGCTGCGGAAACCAGCGTTGAAAGCCCTCAAGGATTACCGCAGGCAAAAGGCGGAAGGGAAAGACCCCATATTCCAAGCGGATGAGTGGGACATCAGGCATGCCGAGGAATGGTCGAAACGAAAAGATGGGTAAATTTCGTATCTTATACGTACCTTTGGCCCATGCCAGAAAAGATCATTATCCTTGATTTCGGCTCCCAATATACCCAGTTGATTGCGCGGCGGGTGCGGGAGTTGAATGTATATTGTGAAATTTATCCCTACACCCATATCCCCGAGTTCGATGCTTCGGTGAAAGGTGTCATTTTTTCGGGTAGTCCTTATTCTGTACGACAAGATGATGCGCCACAAATCGATTTTCAATCAATCCAGAATCGATTCCCCTTATTGGGCGTCTGTTATGGAGCCCAGTACATCGCGCAGCATTCAGGCGGAGCGGTGGTAGCGTCTACGATCCGCGAATACGGCCGGGCCAACCTCCATTTCGTAGACCACGATAGCCCATTGCTGGTCGACATCCCCGCCGACTCCCAAGTTTGGATGTCGCATGGCGATACCATCTCCGCGATTCCGGAAGGTTTCGGCGTCATTGCCAGTACCAATAAGGTAAATGTGGCCGCCTATCACATCGAGGGTACGCAGACCTATGGCATACAATTCCATCCCGAGGTGACCCACAGTACCGACGGGACAACGTTATTGAAGAACTTCGTTATTGATATTTGTGGGTGTACACCCTCGTGGACGGCCGATGCATTCGCAGAAACAACGGTGGCGGCGTTGAAGGAAAAGCTGGGCAGCGACCACGTGATCATGGCGCTTTCCGGAGGCGTCGATTCGACGGTTGCGGCCGTATTGTTGCACCAGGCCATCGGCAAGAACTTGCATTGTATTTTCGTAGACCACGGGCTGTTGCGGAAAAACGAATTTGAACAGGTGTTGGAATCCTACCAGCACATGGGGCTGAACATCAAAGGGGTAAATGCCAAAGAGCGGTTTTACAGCAAATTGGCCGGCGTGAGTGAGCCAGAGCAGAAGCGTAAAATCATCGGTGCCGCATTCATCGACGAATTTGATGCCGCGGCACACGCCGTACAGGCCGAACTACCGGCTGGTGTAGAAGTGAAATGGCTTGGACAGGGTACCATCTATCCCGACGTTATCGAGTCGATTTCGGTGAATGGCCCATCCGCCACCATCAAATCGCACCACAACGTGGGCGGCCTGCCCGATTTCATGAAGCTGAAAGTAGTGGAACCCCTAAATACCCTTTTCAAGGATGAAGTGCGCCGGGTCGGCAAAGCGCTCGGCGTCGCGCCGAGTATCCTTGGCCGGCACCCGTTTCCGGGCCCAGGACTTGCGATCCGTATATTGGGTGAAATCACGGCCGAAAAGGTACGGATTTTGCAGGAGGCTGATGATATCTACATCCGTAACCTGCGGGAATCCGGTTGGTACGATCAAGTGTGGCAAGCGGGAACGATTTTCCTGCCGGTGCAATCGGTAGGGGTGATGGGCGACGAACGGACCTACGAACACGTGGTGGCGCTGCGTGCCGTCGGTTCACTCGATGGGATGACGGCAGATTGGATACACCTGCCCTATGAGTTGTTGGCCAAGATATCAAACGAGATAATCAATCACGTAAAGGGGATAAATAGGGTTGTATATGATATTAGTTCGAAACCTCCAGCCACCATTGAATGGGAGTAAGTGCCTGTTAGGCTTATCGGTATTGGTGTTGTTGGCGGCATGTACGCCGAAAGTGAGGGTGCTTAAAGCACCGGGGAGTGATGTGCCTCCGAAAACGGAGAAACCTACGGACAAGGAGGAGGCCCCGGAGAAACCGGAAGAAGCGGATGCCGTAGCTTTCGACCAAATTGCACTGCTCTTGCCATTCGAGCTCAATAAGGCCAATCCGCACGCCCCGAGTGCCGCGGACCTCAAACGGTCGGCTCTGGCGCTGGATTTCTACCAAGGGTTTAAGATTGGACTGGATGTGCTTTCTGCCGAAGGTGCAAACTTCAAATTGAATGTGTTGGATACCCGCGACGATGCCGGCGAGAATGCACGGATCGCCAAACTGGACGAGGTGCAGGGTGCCGCGTTGGTCGTGGGGCCTGTATATCCGAAGGAAATCCAGGTGTTTGGCTTCAATGCGCAACTTGAGCAAGCGCTTCAGATTTCGCCATTGGCGGCGAGTATGCCGTCAGAGTTTAATTTCTCCAACCTGGTCACCATGACGGCACCGCTTCCCGTGCACGTGCGGGCATTGGCTACCCACATTGCCGAACAGTACCGGCAGGGTGACGTGGTGATTTTCTACCGGACCCCCGACGATGCGAGCAGGCAATTGCTGGGGCCCCTTAAAACGGAAATCCGTAAACTGAAAGGCGGTAACATCCAAGTCGTGGAAGTCGAGGATGAGGAAAGCCTGGAAAGCAGGGTGCACCTTGACGGTAAAAACCTGGTGGTATTGGCCACCACAAACCGGTATGAAGTGTCACCGATTCTAGCGCAACTGCGGCGGCTACAGGAAGAACTGTCTTACGATATCCAGTTATTCGGGCACCCAAGTTGGGCGAAGCTGGGCTTCGACGCTGCAGATGGGTTGGCCGCGTTCAAGACCCGTATCACCACATCATATTATGTAGATAGCGGTGCTGCCGATGTGCGCCGATTCGATCAGCAATACCGGAGCGAATTCGGTATCGCCCCCACCGAATTTGCATATAAGGGCTACGATGCCGCATATTATTTCGGCAGCTTGTTGGTGAAATATGGCCCCGACTACCGGAAGCGCTTGGAAGATACGGCCTATAAAGGGTTGCACAATGCATTCGAATGGGAATATAACCCGACCTGGGGGTACGTGAACAATGCGATTTCCATATTGCAGTATGGCAGCGGCGGTTTCCGGCCAATCAATTAAACGGCGCTCGTATGGTCTCGGAAAAGCGGATGCGGCAGCAAATCCAGACGGTTGAGCGCCTACTCCATGAGTATGCAGGGGAAAGTGGTATGCCGTTGGCCCGTTTCCTAACGGGATTTTACAAGCGCAACCGGCAGATGGGAAGTAAAGACCGGCGCATGGCTTCCCGGCTAGCATACCACTATTTTCGTTTGGGGAAAGCGGCACCGCTTGAGGAGCTTCCTGTACGGTTGGCCTTGGCCGACCTGCTGTGTAGCAGCGACAGTGCGTTGACATCCATTATCCTGCCCCAATTTGATACCCATATTCAAGCTGGTCTTTCGGAGAAAATCTCGTTGCTGGAGGCCCATACCGCATTTCGCTTAGAAGATGTCTTTCCGTTCCGACCATTCCTTTCGGCGGGTATCGATCACCGCGCTTTCGTGGAGAGCCTTTTTGTGCAACCTGACCTCTACATCCGGTTGCGGCCGTCTTTTCGCGACGAGGTATTGAAAGCATTGGATGGTGCGCAGCTGGACTATCGCATCGTTGATACCTGCACCGTAGCCTTGCCCAATGGCATAGCCTTGGAACGTATCACAGGCCTGCGGGGCAAATACGAGGTGCAGGACTATTCATCACAGCAAACGGGCGCATACTTCCAGGCGACCGCGGGCGAACGGTGGTGGGATGCCTGTGCTGGGGCGGGAGGCAAGTCGCTCTTGTTGATGGATCAAACAGCGGGGTTGAGCTTACTGGTATCTGATACTCGGCGCAGCATACTACGTAACCTCGAGGAACGTTTCGACACGGCAGGAGTTAAATCCTACAGGGAAAAAATTATCGATCTCAACAATGACACGGTAACGGTACTGGGCGACGAACAGTTTGACGGCATTATCCTCGATGCCCCCTGCTCAGGCTCGGGCACCTGGGGCCGAACACCGGAAATGCTTTCGGTATTCGATAGCGGGGCAATCGGCCGTTTTGCGGCCCTGCAACGGCGGCTCGCTGCGCAAGTAGTGAAACACCTGAAACCGGGGAAACCGCTTGTTTACATCACGTGTTCGGTTTTTGCTGAAGAAAACGAAGGCGTGGTGAATTACTTGCGGGAAACGCACGGACTGAACGTGCAACAGATGGCTGTGTTACATGGCTATCGCCATAAAGCCGACAGTATGTTTGTAGCGCGGCTGGTTAGCGATTGATTTGCCGCAGCAGAGGAGAGATCGATCAAGTTGCTTTCATTTATCGCAATTATAATTGCTTGTTAAAGCAACTTTATCTAAGTTTGACGAAAAGGATAGCATATGAGAATAGCTGTATTCCCCGGATCGTTCGACCCAATTACCAACGCCCATATCGATATCGTCGAGCGTGCTATGGCACTTTTCGATAAGATTTATGTGGCGCTAGGTGTCAACAGCACCAAGAAGGGATTCTTTAGCCACGACGAACGGTTGGCCATCCTGCAATCGGTATTTGCACGTTATAAGGGCGCCGTGGATGCGGTACAGTTTAACGGGTTGACGGTCGATCTCTGTAAGGAAGTCGGTGCCCAATTTATCCTCCGTGGGATGCGTAATGCGGGCGACTTTGAATTTGAAAAAGCTATTGCCCTGAACAATGCGGCATTGGCACCCACCGTCGAGTCTGTTTTTTTGGTGAGTAGCAGTGGGCTGTCGCACATTTCCTCCACCATCGTCCGTGAGATTATCGCGAACAAGGGTGATGTAAGCCAACTGGTACCTGCGGCGGTCAAGGAGGTTTTGAGTCGTAGGTCTTTTTAACGTCTTTAGTCCATAAGTTTTTTTGAGTCGTAAGTCTTATGACTTATGACTACTGTATCCAATACTTCTGCAATAGAGGGGTAGGTATTCTTTCGTACTTTCCCGAATTTTGTTTTCGGTAACCATACCGCTTCCGTGATGTCTTCTTCGTGTTGCGGCTTGAGTTTGGGAACCTTATTTACACCCATCTCGTACCAGTTGGTTTTTTTGAGTACGATCTCGCCCTTTAGTTGATACATATGGTATGTGGTTGCGAGTTTCGGTCCAAGGTAGTCGACGGTTATGCCGCATTCTTCCTCCACTTCGCGCACGGCCGCTTTTTTCATCGACTCGCCAGGGTCCACTTTGCCCTTGGGCAAATCCCATTTGCCAAGCCGATAGATAAAGAGGTAGTCGCCCGCCCCATTTTTTACGAGTCCGCCGGCAGCTTTGATTATCTTGAAGTTTTTCTTGATGAGACTGAAATAAGCTTGGGGATCTGCTATTTGAGCGAAATATATGGCGGCTGATTGGTTTGCTTTGCATCGTTTGAAAAGTTTTTCCAAGTCAAGATGTTGATGGTCAACTGATTGAACGTTGTCTGTGTTTTTTGGGGGGTACGCTGCCAAAACAAGGGCAGATTGGTTCATATAAATTTTATAGATTTGCGCCATGAATGATATGAATGAGGTTGCACAAAAAGTTGCCGAATCATTGTTGCAAATTAAAGCAATTAAATTACAACCCAAAAATCCGTTTACGTGGGCTTCGGGTTGGAAGTCGCCGATTTATTGCGATAACCGTGTAGCTTTATCTCATCCGCCCATCCGCACGTATATTCGCCAGAAGTTATCCGAGTTGATACAGGAGGAGTTCGGTGCTGTTGAGATGATTTCCGGTGTTGCTACAGCCGGCATCCCACAGGGTGTGCTGGTGGCGCAGGATCTTGGGTTGCCGTTTACCTACGTGCGTGGCAGCTCTAAAGACCACGGGCGGCAGAACCAGATTGAAGGGGAGGTAGTGAGTGGCCAGCGTGCGGTGGTGATCGAAGACCTAATTTCAACGGGCAAGAGTAGCCTGAATGCGGTGAAGGCACTGCGCGATGCCGACTGCAATGTAGTGGGATTGGTGTCGATATTCACCTATGGATTTGCTGAGGCGGAAGCCAATTTTAAGGAAGCCAAGTGCAGAACCATTAGCCTCTGCAATTACAACACGCTGCTCGAAGTGGCTGCGAGGCATAATTATATCCTTAGCAGTGACATCGAGCTGTTAGAAGCATGGCGCATAGACCCGGCGAATTGGTCGCCCGACGGTGCGTAACCAAGACAATAAGAGCCGATGACGATTATAACGAATCAGATTGTTGTTGCCAAACCGGTTGCCGACGTCTACGCGTTTTTGGCCGACTGCAACAACCATGAGCAGTTGATGCCGGACACGATATACGATTGGTCGTCCACACGCGACGAGGCCCGGTTTACCATCCAGAACATGGCGAAGCTGGCGTTGAAGGTCGACCGCCGTACGGAAAATAGCGAAGTGGTATTCGTGCCTGCCGAAAAAGCACCCTTTGACGTGACGCTGCGGTGGAACGTAAAGCCGGTGGACACGGGCGCGACCTTGGCCGAACTGTTTATTGAGGCCGACCTTAATATGATGATGAAGATGCTTGCACTCAAGCCCCTGCAAAAGCTAGTGGACAGCCAATTAAATGCCCTGAAGACGGCCTTAGAAAAATAGACCGATTGTTGATTATACGGTGAAAATAAAAAGGCCCGGTGTACTCAAATTCCATCGGGCCTTTTCTCATTATTGCAGAAAAAATTACGCGTTCATCTGCGCTGCCACGAAATCCCAGTTCACGACGTTCCACCAATTGTTGATGTAGTCGCCGCGTTTGTTCTGGTAGTGGAGATAGTAAGCGTGTTCCCACACGTCGATACCCAATAGGGGTTTTCCCTTCAGCTCGGCATCGTCCATCAATGGATTGTCTTGATTGGGGGTCGATCCGATTTTCAGCGACCCATTGTCGCTCACCAACCAAGCCCAGCCCGAACCAAAACGTGTGGCACCCGCGGAAGCGAATTGCTCCTTGAACTGATCAAACGAGCCGAATGCGGCGTTGATCGCTTCGAGCAGGTCGCCGGTCGGGGCGTTGCCTTCTACAGGCGCCCGCATGGATTTCCAGAAAAAGGTGTGGTTCCATGCACCGCCGCCATTGTTACGTATGCCGTCGGAAAGCTTCGAGATATTAGCGAAAAGTTCTTCTGCCGTCGAATAATTTATTCCGTCTGCCTTCAGTGCGTCGTTGACCTTGTCGATGTAGCCGGTGTGGTGTTTGGTATAATGGATTTCCATCGTGCGCGCATCGATATGAGGTTCCAACGCATTATACTCGAAACCCAGTGGATCCTGTGAAAACTCAAGTGCGCTACCCGATTCCGATGAATCGCCGGATGAATTGGAAGATGTACATCCCACCAATGCATTCAGCGGATTGACGCCCAGGGCGGTTGTGGCAACTGCTGCTGCCGAAAAACCCACGGTGGTCTTCAAAAATTTCCTTCTGTTGGTACTTGCCATAGCGGATAAAAGATTTTGATTTACAGCTTATATACACCAAAGGTAAAAATTTGTTTTTAAATCCGTTGATTTATCCTGTGGATTTATGGCTTTTCTTCCGAGTGACGATATAACAGTCAATCACAGTGGCCGTCGGGGCTGCATGTGGGCCCTTCGGTTACCGTGAGGGTGTTGGAGCGTTCGGCACGCCATTCGGCAACCGATTTTTCCAATGTCTGCAGGAATGCATCGGGTGGTTGGGCGCCCGAAATGGCGTACTTGCGGTTGAATACGAAAAATGGGACACCTCGCACGCCGATGTCGCGCGCTTCATGGATATCGCGGGCCACCTCGTCGTTGTACTGATCGCTATCCAGTACGGCGGTTATATCATCCGCTTCCAAGCCTGCGGCTAAACCAATTGCAAGGAGGATTTCGCGGCTGTTGATGTCTTTGCCGTCCGTGAAATGTGCGCGGAAAAGGCCTTCTTTCAGCTTATTGGCCAGTCCTTTGGTTTGTGCAAGGTGAACCAGTCGGTGGGCATCGAACGAATTGGCCACCACGGCGCGTTCGAAATCCAATATCAAACCCGCCCTGGCCGCCGCCTGCGATACCCCCGCCGTCATCTGTTTGGCCTCATCATAGCTCATCCCTTTGCTCGCGGCAAGGTAAACATAGGTGTTTTTATAGTGAGGGTTGCGCGGGATGTAGGGGTCTAATTGGTAGCTTTTCCATACCACTTCAATCGCGTCGGCCTCGCCGAATTGTTCCAATGCGGCCTCAAGGTGCTTCTTACCGATGTAGCAGAACGGGCACATGACGTCTGACCAAATTTCTATCTTCATGATCGTTGTATTTCATTTAGTGTATGGCTATCGAGCCTATGCTATCCATATGCGCTCGCTTCATCTAATAAGGCCAGCTGTTCGCGTGTTAGCTTGAGGTTAGTAGCAGCGACGAGGTCCTGAAGCTGCTTTTCTGTCGTCGCACTGGCAATGGGGGCCGTAACTGCTGGCTTGTGCAGTTGCCAGGCGAGTGCCAACTGCGCAGCTGGGGCACCCGTTTCGGCCGAAACACGGTCGAGCGCCTTCAAAATTCGGAAGCCGCGTTCGTCGAGGTATTTTTTCATGCCTCCGCCACGCGGGCTTTTCCCGAAGTCGGCCTCACCGCGGTACTTGCCGCTGAGGAATCCGCTGGCCAATGCATAGTACGTCATCACGGCTAAGCCTTCCGCTTCGACGGTAGGCAGGTATTCGGTTTCAAATTTCCGCCTGTCGTACAGGTTATACAGGGGTTGCAAGCTAATGTAGCCTTGTAGTCCATTTTCTGCCGCAAACCGGTTGGATTGCACGATGCGGTCTGCAGATAGGTTGGAAGCGCCGAGGTGGCGCACTTTCCCACTTTTGACAAGCACATTGAACGCCTCCATCGTCTCCTCCACCGGCGTTTCTGGATCGTCATAATGGCTTTGGTACAAATCGATGTAATCGGTATCCAACCGTTTCAGGGACGCAGTTACGGCTTCGGTGATGTAACCGGCGCTCAATCCCTTTTTCCCATTGCCCATGTCGCCACCTAATTTGGTCGCAATAATGAGATCGTCGCGTTTGCTCCGTTGTTTGAGCCACTCGCCAATAATGGTTTCGGACTCACCTCCTTGGTTGCCCGGAACCCACGTCGAGTAGGTATCGGCCGTATCGATGAAGTTGAACCCAGCGTCTACGAAAGCGTCGAGGATACGGAACGACTGCCGCCGGTCCAATGTCCAACCGAAAACGTTGCCGCCGAAGGCTATCGGCGAAACCTGTAAGTCGGATTTTCCAAATGTTCGTTGTGTTGCCATCTTGTTTTTATCATACAGTTATAAGCATCCATTTGTTTGCGAAGCGCAGCGCGTAACGCGTTAGGCGATTTGCGATAAAAATATGGATTTCGGCATGCGCACTTTTTTCTGGCCGACCAACCAGTCGTTTTCTGCATCGCGGTAACCCAACGGCAGCAGGGTGACGCTCTTCAACCCTTGCTGTGGTAGTTCCAATAACTCGTCGAGGGCAGCGTTGTCGAATCCCTCCATGGGAGTGGCATCTACTTTTAGTTCTGCCGCGGCGGCTATGGCGAGGCCAAAGGAAATGTAGGCCTGGCGTGCGGCATGTTCGAAATTCTGCTCCGCGGTGCGGTTCAAGTAGATGGTCTTTAGGCGGTTACAGTAATCGTCGAAGGTGCTGGTAGGGATGCCGCGCTCGGCGGCCGTATGGGCGAATACATCATCGATCCGCTGTGCGGTGTAGTTATCCCATGCGGCAAACACCAACAGGTGCGATCCATCGACAACCTGGCTTTGGTTCATGGCAATGGGCTGGATCTTAGCTTTTAAGTCGGGGTTGGTGATGACAATGATTTTAAAAGGCTGTAATCCCGACGATGTGGGCGCCAATTGGGCGGCATCCAGGATCTTGTCTACTTTTTCTTGGGGAACGGGTTCGCCGTTCATTTTTTT
>CAZTJY010000036.1:0-30004 GCA_964613725.1 uncultured Parapedobacter sp.
AAACCCAACTTCAAAGCACTGGGCCCAAAGGTCGGTAAAGACATGAAAACGGTCGCCGCGGCCATCCAGGCGTTTACCGCCGATGAAATCGCGGAACTCGAAACGCAGGGCTCCATCGCCATCACTGGCACACCTTATTCCATCCAGTTGGCCGATGTGGAAATCATTGCCGAAGACGTTTCCGGTTGGCAAGTGGCCAACCTCGGCCGGCTAACCGTGGCGCTGGATATCAGCATCACGCCGGCCCTGAAAAGGGAAGGCATTTCGCGTGAGCTTGTAAACCGCATCCAAAACCTACGGAAAGAACGCGGATTCGAGGTAACGGACCGGATAAAGGTAAGCCTGAGTGACATCCCCGATATTACGGAAGCGGCAACAGGTAATTTATCTTATATTCGCACCGAGATCTTGGCAGACTCTTTGATATTCGAGGGTAATCTTATTTCCGATGATCGGATAGAGATTGCAGAAAAGGAATTGAATGTATTAATCGAAAAAGTTTAAAATTATGGCAAATAACAACGAAAAAACACGTTATAGTGATGCGGAATTGCAGGAATTCAAGGAAATCATCCTCGACAAGCTCCGCGTTGCCAAAGAAGAGCTTTCGGCATTGACCAAGACGCTCAACAGCAGTAATGGCATTGGAAGATGGTTCTGCAACGTTGGAGAAAGAACAGACGAATCAGTTGGCGGCGCGCCAGAAGAAATTCATCGATAACCTGGAGGCTGCGCTGGTGCGCATCGAGAACAAGACATACGGCATCTGCCGCGAAACCGGTAAGCTGATCCAGAAGGAACGCCTCCGCGCCGTACCGCACACGACGCTGAGTATGGAAGCGAAGTTGAAACAGTATTAAATAGCTTTCGACCCATACGATGAAAGGCTATACCAAACCCTTCATACTGATTGCCTCGGTGCTCTTGGTAGACCAGCTTTCCAAGTTCTGGATCAAATTGAACATGACGCTCGGCCAGGAATACAAGATTCTTGGCGACTGGTTCATCATCCACTTTACCGAAAACAACGGCATGGCATTCGGCTTGGAGTTTGGTGGCGAGGCGGGCAAACTAGCGCTTTCGCTGTTCCGCATCGCTGCGGTAATCGGCATCGCATATGGCCTGCAATACATGGTCAAGAAAAAATACCACCGCGGCTTCATCCTCAACGTGGCATTGATTTTTGCTGGCGCAATGGGCAACATCATCGATTCGACCTTCTATGGTCTAATCTTCAGTGAAAGCACGTGGTTCGAAAAGGCAAGTTTGTTCCCTCCCGGCGGCGGTTATTCCAGTCTGCTCCATGGCAAGGTGGTCGATATGCTATATTTCCCCATCATCAAAGGGGATTTCCCATCGTGGTTCCCCATCTGGGGCGGTGAGGACTTCCTGTTTTTCAGGCCAGTGTTCAATGTCGCCGATTCGGCCATTACCGTCGGTGTGGCACTTATCCTAATTTTTCAAAAGCGTTATTTCAAGGAAGAGGTCATCGAACCCGAAAGCTATAACAGCGAAATCATTGAAGATTAATCCCGGAAATAGCACATAAAAAAAGCGGCCCTCGCCGCTTTTTCCTTTTTACCGATTCTACAGATTCAATTAGACATCGTATGTCGTAGAGGATGTCTCCCCACCCCTACCCGTCCAGTTCGTATGGAAAAACTCGCCGCGGGGTTTATCCAGCCGCTCATAGGTATGGGCGCCGAAATAATCACGTTGCGCCTGCAATAAGTTCGCGGGAAGGCGTTCGCAGCGGTAGCCGTCGTAATAAATCAACCCAGCACTCAGGCAGGGTACCGGGATGCCGTTCGTGATGGCCGTGGCCACTACTTTCCGCCAACCGCCCTGTGCGGCTTGTATCTTGTCTTTGAAAAAGTCATCCAAAATCAGGTTCTGCAAATCAGGGTCCTTGTCGAACGCTTCTTTGATCTTCCCTAAAAATGCCGACCGGATGATACAGCCCTCGCGCCACATGAGGGCAATGCTGCCGTAATTCAGTTTCCATCCGTACTCTTTTGCAGCCACCGCCATCATCTGGTAGCCCTGCGCATAAGAGATAACCTTCGCGGCGTATAACGCGTCGCGCAAATCGTTGATAAACGCCTGCCGATCGCCTTCAAATGATGGCGTCGGTCCTTGCAGCACCTTTGATGCAGCCACACGTTCGGACTTCAATGCCGACAGGCAGCGGGCAAACACCGATTCGGCGATCAGCGTTAGCGGCACCCCCAGGTCGAGGGCCACCGTTCCCGTCCATTTACCCGTACCTTTCTGTCCGGCGGTATCGAGGATCTTATCCACCAACGGCTTCCCATCCTCGTCCTTGAACGCCAGGATATCGCGTGTAATCTCGATAAGGTAACTATCCAGCTCGCCCTCGTTCCATTCCTTAAACACCTCGTGCATCTCATCGGGGCTCATACCGAGCACGTCTTTCATGATGTGGTACGTTTCGTTGATCAGCTGCATATCGCCGTATTCGATGCCGTTGTGCACCATTTTCACGAAGTGGCCGGCACCGCCGTCGCCTACCCAATCACAGCAAGGTGTACCATCGGCTACCTTAGCGGCTATCCCTTGGAAAATCGGCTGAATCGCCGCCCATGCGGCCTTCGAACCACCCGGCATGATCGATGGCCCCAACAAAGCGCCTTCCTCACCTCCGGATACGCCGGTGCCCACGTACAGCAACCCTTTGCTTTCCACGTACTTCACGCGGCGTTCGGTATCGGGGAAATGGGAGTTGCCACCATCGATAATGATATCGCCGGGCTCCAGGTGCGGAATCAACAACTCGATAAAGTCGTCTACGGGCTGGCCTGCCTTCACCATCAACATGACTTTGCGCGGTCGTTTCAACGAACCAATCAGGTCTTCGATAGAGGTCGCCCCATAGATGTTTTTCCCTTTGGCTCTACCATTTACAAAACGTTCTACCTTGTCCACCGTGCGGTTGTATGCCGATACATGGAATCCCTTGCTCTCCATGTTGAGAATGAGGTTCTCACCCATTACGGCGATGCCAATAACGCCTATATCCGATTTTTCTTGCATATCTTATTCCTTTTTTGTCCCAAAGTTATACTTTCACTAGCAGGAAAAAAACAAAAAGGGAAAAATGTTGTTCATATGGATAACAGCAAACAAAAAGCTCAACAGAAAGGACATGAAGATGAACACGAAAAACAGTATCGTAACGTATGCATTGGTAGGCCTCGCGGCCGGTACGGCAGCTTGGTTGTTATTGGGCACCAAAGAAGGGCGCAAGCAAATGGACCGCGCGAGCGATGGCATACGTGAGCTCAGCAAATCCATCAGGAAAACAACGAAAGAAGGTATCCGGAGGGCATCCGATATCGCCAACCGGGCAACGGAAGAAATAGACAACTTCCGGTCACAGGCCAAAGACAAAAGCCAAGCAGCGATGCAGCAAGCCGATCGGATGGCCCAGAGCGGTGTGGACCAAGCACGCCGTACCGTAAAAGCTGCAAAACGGAAAGCCGAAGAAGAAATATAAAATGTAGCCCTACGGTCGCCGCAATTGCACGCGAGGTCGTATCTTTGCGGCAATGCAGGCATTAAAAGCGGTAAAGGCTCTTATTCAGAAGGACATCGTATTGGAGTGGCGATCTAAGTACGCCATCAACGGTATCCTTCTCTACGTGGTATCTACGGTTTTTGTCTGCTACCAAGCATTTAAATCCGTAGACCCCACTACGTGGAACGCGTTGTTTTGGATCATTTTATTATTTGCTTCCATCAACGCCATCAACAAAAGTTTCGTTCAGGAAAGCCACGGGCGGCAATTGTATTACTATACGATTGCCAGTGCCCAAGCGGTTATCGTTTCAAAAATCATCTACAACATACTCATCATGCTATTGTTATCGGCAATAGCATATCTTGTCTATTCGGTCATTTTCCGCAACCCGCTGGGAGACCCGTCGCTATATCTGGCGGTGGTTGCGCTAGGTGCGATCGGTTTCGCGGCCGTGTTCACCATGGTGGCTGCCATCAGCGCCAAGGCGGGCAATAACAGCACCCTCATGGCCATCCTGAGTTTCCCAATCATCATCCCCATGCTCCTTGTATTGATCAAAGTTTCGAAAAATGCCATGGACGGGTTGGAACGCAGCGCTAGCTACGATGAGTTGGCCGTACTCGGGGCCATCAACATCATCACGGTTGCGGTTTCTTTACTGTTATTTCCTTACCTTTGGAGGGATTGATCCTTCAAATAAGGAATAACGATATCAAGAACAGATACTTGGCTAAAAATCACATTTCAATGAAAGCATATTGGTGGAAATTACTCGCCATTTTATTGGTGTTATACAGCATCATCATGGGACTCTTAGGGTCGGTGCCGGCATTACCCATCGTCAATGAAACCATCCGCAACGTTTATTTCCACGTTCCCATGTGGTTCACCATGTTCACGCTTTATACCCTATCGGTGGTTTACAGCATCAAATATTTATCTTCTGCCAACCCGCAACACGATTTCATGGCCGTGGAGAGCGTTAATGTAGGGATCATATTCTGCATGTTCGGTTTGCTCACCGGCATGCTGTGGGCCAACTTCACTTGGGGGGCACCTTGGCCTAATGACCCTAAACTAAACGGATCGGCCATTGGCACATTGATGTACCTCGCCTATCTGGTATTACGCAACGCACTGGAAGAAGAGCAAAAGCGGGCGCGCATTTCGGCCATATACAACATCTTCGCTTTTCCGATCATGATTGTACTCATGTATATCCTCCCCAAAACTACAGACTCACTCCATCCCGGTGCGGGCGGAAATTCCGGGTTTGGCGAGTTCGATCTCGATGGCTCGATGAAGGCCGTGTTATATCCCGGCGCGATTGGCTGGATACTTATCGGAATATGGTTAATGACATTGCGATATCGCATGCGAAAAATGGAATATCAAAACGATACGGCAACATCATAAATATTGGCATAGTATCAATTATAAATCGATTAAACGACAAATTTTAACAACGTTTATCACAAAACGATATGAAAAAGACAATTCTTTTTTTGCTATTAGTTATCAATGGGTTAATGTGTAGTTTTGCCCAAACAAGTACCGGGGCCGAAATGGCCACAGGTTTACGCAGTTCAGGTAAAATCTACGTGGTAGTAGCCGTTTTGGCGGTGCTCTTTATGGGGCTGGCCATCTACCTATTCACCATCGACAAGAAGCTGTCGCGATTGGAGAAGCGTGATTTTACCCGATAACGCCATCCGTTGAGGTAAACAACCATTGTAGACTTAGCGGCCGGACTTGGGACGAAGAATAATGTCACCAAAAAAGTATCTATAAATAAAACATTGTTATGGCTAAGTCAATAGCAGAAAAAGCGCAAGAGCCCCATTTTTTCGATGATGTATCCGCGTTCTTTGACCATGCAGCGCAATTCACCAAGCACCCGCAGGGGTTATTGAACCAGATCAAGGTTTGCAACAGCATTTACCGATTCAGCTTCCCATTCAGGCGGGGCGATAACCTCGAGGTTATCAACGCTTGGCGGGTAGAGCATTCCCAGCACATGTCGCCTACTAAAGGCGGTATCCGCTATAGCGACATGGTCAACGAGGATGAAGTGATGGCGCTGGCGGCGTTGATGACCTATAAGTGTGCCATCGTCAACGTTCCGTTCGGAGGTGCCAAGGGCGGCATAGCCATCAACCCGAAAAACTATTCCGTAGGGGAGCTCGAAAATATCACGCGGCGGTATACGGTCGAACTGATCAAGAAAAACTTTATCGGGCCGGCAATTGACGTACCCGCGCCAGATTACGGCACCGGTGAGCGCGAGATGAGCTGGATTGCCGACACCTACACCACCATGAACCCCGGCCAACTGGACTCCTTTGGCTGTGTAACAGGCAAGCCCTTGTCCCTGCACGGTATCAGTGGCCGAAAAGCCGCAACCGGCCGTGGCGTTGCCATCGCTATTCGCGAATGCGTGGATGTAACTGAAGATATGAAAGCGATAGGCCTCAATCCCGGCATCGCCGGAAAGCGAGTCATCGTACAGGGGTTGGGGAATGTGGGATATAACGCCGCCAAGGTACTCCTCGAATTCGGTGCCGTCATCGTGGGCGTATGCGAATACGATGGTGCGTTGTATAATCCCGACGGATTGGACCCGGATGCCATCCTGGAACACCGTAAAAATACCGGTTCCATTCTCGGCTATAAGAAGGCTACGAAATCGTTTACAACACCGGCGGAAGGATTGGAGCAACCCTGCGATATCCTTGTTCCCGCGGCTCTGGAAAACCAAATCACCGAAGAAAATATCGGTCGTATCCAGGCCAAGATCATCGCCGAAGGTGCAAATGGCCCCACCACGCCGGGCGCAGCGGCGGCATTTGTTGAAAAAAAAGGCATTATCATCCCAGACATGTATTGCAATGCCGGTGGTGTAACGGTATCTTATTTCGAGTGGTTGAAGAACCTGTCGCACGTTTCTTTCGGCCGCATGGACAAACGCTATGAAGAGATGGCCAATCAGAACCTGATCAATACGGTTGAGACCATGACGGGCAAATCACTCACTCCGGCCGAACGGATGACCATCGTTAAAGGCGCTGACGAACTCGAGCTGGTCAATTCCGGCCTGGAAGACACCATGATCAGGGCCTACCATGAAATCCGGGAAATCCGAAACGCCAACAGCGCCATCGATACCCTCCGTACCGCTGCGTTGGTTGGCGCAATCAACAAAATAGCGGTAAGTTACCAGAACTTAGGCATTTGGCCATAGCCGTCCCTATGGTTGGGCTTAGTGGCCTGTCCCCTAGATTCTAGAACGGTAGGGGCAGGCCCACTTTTCATATTTTCACATCACCTTGAAAAAATAATTTAGGATTTTCCAAACAAAGCAACTATTTTTATGAGTTCGTAGGTTCACGGAGAACATAATTTAATCAAAAACACAAGTCATGGTTGGCGAACAGCATTATTCGGAGTTGTTCCAAGCACTACCTACCCCTTGCCTGGCATTGCTACCCAATGCGCCGCACTTTACGGTGATAGACGTTAGTGACGCCTATTTGAAAATCACCCAAATCAATCGCGAGGGCATGGTCGGAAAAGGGTTTTTCGAAGTTTTCCCTACCAATCCGTACCAGAACGATTCCATTTGGCGGAACGTTTTTGACGAGGTTATACAAACCAAAAAAACCACCAAGGCACCGCCTCAAAAATATGCATTCCCAACGGCGGACAACCCCATGCGGCTCGACATCATGTACCTCGAAGTCATCAACACGCCTGTTTTGGATGATCAAGGGGAAATCAAGTTTATCATCCGATCGATGACCGATGTAACCGATGTCGTCCACGACGAGAAATTCTTTGAAGAGACACAACGTACGGCCCGCATTGGCAGTTGGGAGGTTAATATGGCGCGTCAAACCGTTACCTGGTCAGAGGGGTTACGTGACATTTACGAAGTTGAGGCAGATTTTAACCCGGGATTTAGGGTACTGGAGGAGTTTTATCCCGACCCGGATGCCCGGCAGGCGTTCGAAGATGCTTTTGTCAAAGCAACAACCGACGGTACAGTGTTCCACCTTACGCTACCCATGGTTTCCGCCAAGGGTAACGAGCGGTGGCTATCCATCGTGGGCAAGTCTGACCTCGTAGGCGGAACTTGCATCCGCATGTATGGCATTGCCCAAGACATTACGGATAACAAACGCCTGACCGATCTGGACGATTTGGAAAAGCGTGTTTTGGAGCTGAATGCTCAGCCAAGCGCTACCCTTGTGGCTGTTTTGTCTACCTATATCGTGGGCATCGAGGGTCTTTTCAGTGGCATGTATTGCTCCATACTGGGCGTTCAGAACGATCGGTTGGTCAGTTGGGTAGCGCCCTCCCTGCCCGAACCCTTTAACGCGGTCATCAACAATATTCCTATTGTAGATAACCTGGGCTCTTGCGGTACCGCAGCCTATCGTAAGGAACGTATCATTGTCAGCGACATTGCCACTGACCCGAAATGGGTGGATTTCCGGGATTCGGCGCTTGCGCATGGGTTGAGGGCCTGCTGGTCACAGCCCATTACCAATACGCAAGGCGAGGTGATGGCCGTACTTGGTATCTATTATAAACAGGTACGACTACCCAATCCGGATGAGCTTGTTATCGTGGACCGGATGGGCGCATTACTTCGAATCATTATCGAAAACCGACAAAATGCCGATCGGTTACGCGAGGCCGCTACCATGATGGCACAGGGTCAGGAGCTTGCTCACTTTGGCATTTGGCAATCGAATTTAGAAACCAATCAGCACACGTGGTCGCCAGTGTTATGTGAGATTTACGGGATTGACCCGGAAATCTATACGCCCAGTTACAAAAATTACCTGGCGTTAGTGCATCCGGACGACAGGGATCGGGTTGAACAACTCGTTAGTCAAATATTTGACGACGAGAGTGATACCGTATTTGAGGAGCGGATAGTCAGGCCCGACGGGGAGGTACGCCACTTGCGGTCCTGGGCGCGATTGATTATGAATGTCGATCAGAAACCGGCTAAATTGATCGGTGCATGCTTGGATATTACCGAAACCAAACAAGCCGAATTGGCGCTGAAACAACTACACGCTCAACTCGAAAAACATCTAAATGAAGTCGAGCAATCCGAACAAAGATACAGCGACCTTTTCCATCTCAGCCCACAACCCATGTGGGTGTATGACTTGGAAACCTATCGGTTCCTCGACGTCAACGCCGCGGCGGTTAATCACTACGGATATACACGGGAGGAGTTTCTGTCTATGACGGTGATGGACATCCGGCCACTGGAGGAGATACCGAAGCTGAAAGCGGCCGTCGCACAATCCAGGCGACGCAACAAGCTGTTTTTTCAGGGCACATTCAAGCATCGAAAAAAAAATGGGGAAGTCATCCAGGTTGACATCCAAAGCAATATCATCCAGTTTCATGGAAGAAAGTCCGAACTTGTTTTAGCAAACGATATCACCTTAAAACTATACTACATCGAAGCCATCGAATCACAAAACAAGAAGCTGCAGGAGATCGCTTGGATGCAATCACACCTGGTAAGGGCACCCCTCGCACGCATTATGGGTTTAATCGACCTTATCCAAATGGGGCCCTCACCGGGCATCGACCAAACCCGCCTGCTACGCGCGATCTACGACTCTGCCGTTGAATTAGACGATGTGCTGGGAGATATCACCAAAAAAGCAGAGCAAGTTAACCTCAATTAGTAACAAGCCCATGAAACTACGCGTTTTGGTCATTGACGACGATGAGATATTCAATTTGATGGCCGATGTCGTATTACGGAATCTCGGTTTGGCGACGGACCCAAAGTGTTTCACCAGTGGTCAGGATGCATTAACCTATATTAACATGCATAGCGACGCGACCGTCTCCTACCTCCTTTTCCTCGACATCAACATGCCGACTATGAGCGGCTGGGAAGTGTTGGATACCATTCAAAGCTTGCCATACGCTGACCGCATACATGTTGTCATCGTCACGTCCTCGATAGACCGTGCAGATAAGAGAAAGGCTTCAAATTTCGAGCAGGTGATCGACTATATGGTAAAGCCATTGAAGCGGGAAAAGCTAGCAACACTTAAACAGCACGAAAAAATAGCACCTTTTTTTTCCCGGTAACCGGAACTCCCGTTCATCGCAGCGCCTGCCATAGGATTTCCACGGGATGGTACGCCTGCCGGTGTGCGCCGTCTTTGATTTGGTGGCGGCAACTGGTTCCGGGCGCGGCAATGAGCACTTCCGCTGGCGTGTTTCTCACGGTGGGCAACAACACCAGTTCGCCCACCTTCATCGAGACCTCATAATGTTCCTTCTCGTAACCAAAAGAGCCCGCCATACCGCAGCAACCCGAAGGGATCACGGTTACTTCGTGCCCTTTCGGGAAGGACAATATTTTTGTGGTATAATCCACCAAGTGGAATGCCTTTTGGTAGCAGTGCCCATGGAGTTTTATTTGGCGTGGCATCTCGGAAAACGACGCTGGACTAATATGCCCGGCATCCATTTCGCGTGCTAAGAATTCGTCAATTAACAAGGCGTTCTTCGCCAATTTCTGTGCGTCGTCCAGTAACTGTTCATCTACCAAGTCCGGGTATTCATCCCGGAACGTCAGGATGGCCGACGGCTCGATACCGACAAGGGGTGTCTCGGCCGTTATGGCGTCTTTCAAATACCCGATATTGCGGTTCGCGATCACTTTCGCCTGCCGCAGCATTCCCTTCGATAAATAGGTTCGCCCACTTTCCAAGTGGCGGGTCAATTTCACTTCATAGCCGAGGGCCGTAAGCAGCCGGTAGGCCGTTTGGCCAACGCCGACATCATTGTATGTTGTGAACTCATCGCAAAAGAGGTAAACGGTCCGTCTTTCCCCGTGCTGATTTCGGCGACGCTTTTCACTGCGGATCCAGCTACGCAGTGTGGTTTTGCCCACTTCAGGCAGCGACCTATCCTGCGCAAAGCCCAGCACTCCCTTAACCAACGGTGCCAGTACGTTGCTTTTGATAACCCAATTGTACAATCCCGGCACATAAGCTGCCAGCCGTTGCGATTTGGTGAAGTTGGCAATAACCCAAGCCCGAAACGGTGTGCCGTTCGCATCGTAATAATGCTGCAGGAATTCGGCTTTCATCTTCGTGACGTCCACCCCCGAGGGGCATTCTGTTTTGCACGCCTTGCAGCTCAGGCACAAGTCCATCACTTCCTTAATTTCAGGGTGGTCGAAACGATTCACTTTGGGCGACGACGTGAGGTATTGCCGCAGTAAATTAGCGCGCGCCCGGGTGGTGTCCTTTTCTTCCCGCGTAGCCATGTATGAGGGACACATGGTGCCACCGGTGACGTGCGTCTTCCGGCAGTCGCCTGAACCTGAGCATTTTTCCGAGAGCCTTAAGATGCTTTCCTGTTTACGGAAATCAAATACCGTATCTATTTTAACGGTGCTGGTATCCTGCTCATAGCGTAAAAATTTATCCATGGGCGGTGTATCCACAATCTTGTTGGCGTTGAACACTCCCTTCGGATCAAAAATCGCCTTCACTTCCCGTAGCAACCCGTACACGGCGTCGCCCAGCACCGCGCCGATAAACTCACCGCGGAGGCGCCCATCGCCGTGCTCACCGCTCAATGAGCCGCTATACTTCTTCACCAGTTCTGTGGTTTCTGCCAGCACCGCACGGAAGGTGCGCTTGCCCTCGTCGGTTTTCAGGTTAATCAACGGTTCAACATGCAGTTCGCCCGCCCCCGCGTGGGCATAGTACGAAGCGTCCAATCCATGTCGACTGAGTATCTGCTGCAGGTCTTCAATGTAAGCCGGCAAATCTTCGGGAGGCACAGCACAATCTTCGATCAGGTTTACCGGCTGGGTATCGCCAGGCAGGTTCCGTATCAAACCAAGGCCCGCCTTACGCACATCCCACACCAGATTGGTCTCCGCACCGGTAATCAACGGATGCGCATAACCAAGCCCTTCGTCCACCAGTTCGGCACGCAATGCCGCTGCCTTACGTTGCACCTCTTCCACCGTATTTCCCCTAAATTCAACCATCAATAATGCGGCCGGGTCGCCCTCGATGAAAAACCGGTTATATTGGTAGGTCGGGTGCCCCTTGGTAAAATCCATGATGTATTTATCCACCAGCTCTGATGCCTCAGGCAGGTGGCGCAGCGCCACGATGTTGGCGTGAAGGGATTCGATGAGCGTATTGCAATGGATGCAAAGCAACCCAACTTCACTGGGCGGCAATGGAAGGAGGTTCAGCTTTGCTTCGGTAAGGATGGCCAGCGTACCCTCTGAGCCAGCAAGGAGCTTACAGAAATTAAAAGGTTGGTCCGAAGCAACCATCATATCCAATGCATAGCCGGTATTCCGTCGCGTCAGCGTCGATTTTGGATACCCTTTACGTATGGCCGCTTGATTGTCTGGGCTGGTCAACAAATCATTCATCCGGCGATAGATTTCGCCCTCACGGTTCGGCAGGGTCAATTTTTTGAACAACACCGCATCGTCCAACGCTTTGAAAAGCACTTCCGAGCCATCATCGAGGAGCACCGTCGCTTCGAGTAGGTGGCTCCGCGTATCGCCCCACACGATGGAGTGGAGGCCGCACGAATTATTGCCCACCATGCCGCCCACCATGGCCCGGCTCGCCGTGGAGGTTTCGGGGCCAAACATCAAGCCGTACGGCCGGAGATAAGCATTCAAGTCATCGCGGATAACGCCCGGCTGCACCCGTACCCACCGTTCTTGGGCATTGACTTCCAATATGCCATTAAAGTGTTTGGACACGTCCACTACGATTCCCCGGCCCACCACCTGGCCGGCAAGCGAGGTGCCCGCGGTTCGCGGGATCAACGTTACCCCGTGCCCGGCGGCAAACGCGATCAGTTCTTTCAAATCTGCCTGGTGGCGTGGAATGGCCACTGCGAGGGGAAGCTCTTGGTATACCGATGCGTCCGTGGCATACGCGCGGAGTAATGCCCGGTGCTTGGCGGTTTCATTATAATAAATCTGGCCATCCAAGCGCGCTGCCAATTGCTCCAAGTCCTGTAGTTTCATTTCGCTCATCTGGTTCACGTGTTAAAGGTACGTAATCAACCAACAAACGTTTCATGGCCTAGGGCATAATGATAAGAAATGTGGTAATCTTGATAAGATTGGACAGTATAATTGGTAGTGGCCACTCTAGTGGCCACCGGCAACGGACTCCGATTTCTTGACTACACCTAGCTTCCGGCTACAATACAAACCGTAGCCGGCAATATATGCATAGCAAATGGCAGGGATGATAAACGACGGTTTCAGCCCGATGGTATCGGCCATCCAACCCTGCAACAGCGGGATCAACGCACCACCCAGAATACCCATCACCAATAAAGAAGCTCCCTGGCTGGTATGCGCCCCTAAGCCGGTGATGGCTAATGTGAAGATGTTAGACCACATGATGGAGTTGAACAAACCCACGGCCAAAAGGGTCCACATCGCCCAACTGCCGCTACCTCCTACCGTCGCAAGTAATAGCCCGATGTTCACCAAGGCAAATACCAGCAACGTACGGGCCGCCATGGAACGCCCGATCGCGAAAGCACCGAAATTGAGCAGGATAAATAGCAGAAACGCGGCAACTTGCGTGAATGTGAGGTCAACGATACTGTATATCAAAAGGAATACCAGCAACGCCGCCACCACCATATACACGGCTTTACGCGGCCCTTTCCATTTATCGTTCAAGGAGATGGCTCCAAGGAAACGGCCGATCATCGCACCGCCCCAGTATAACGCCAGGTAATTCTTGCCCACGTGCTCACCTAAACCCATGATGTCCGGCTGGCTGATAAAGCTGATGATCAGGCTCCCGATAGCCACTTCAGCACCCACGTAAAAGAAAATGCCCAATACGCCCCCCCGCAGCTGCGGGAATGCCAATGCGCCGAGCTTGCCACCTTCTATTTCCTCCGCTTGGAACTTGGGTAAACGCACAAACCAAACGAGTACCGCCACCAGCACGAACAACAAGCCAAAAATCAGATAGGGGATTTTCGTCGCCTCGGCTGTAATTTCACCACCTTCGGCGAAAAACTCAAAAACGAGATACCCGCCCAACACCGGCGCGATGGTGGTGCCCAATGAATTGAACGCCTGCGCCATGTTCAGCCGGCTCGACGCCCCTTCAGGACTGCCGAGTATGGCTACATAGGGGTTGGCAGAAATCTGCAACAAGGTAAATCCCAACCCCAACGTGAACAAGGCCAACAGGAACATGGGGTATATGGCCATCGTCTCCGCAGGATAAAAAAGCACGCAGCCCAATGCCGAAATGACTAAACCGATGATAATGCCGCCCTTGTAGCCGATTTTATTGATGGGATCACCATATAGATAGGAAATGAGGAAATAAATCACCGAGCCAACGAAGTATGCGCCAAAAAAAGCAAACTGTACCAGCATCGCTTGGAAATACGTCAACTGGAAAAGTTCTTTCAAATGCGGAATGAGGATGTCGTTCATACAGGTGATGAAGCCCCACATGAAAAATAAGGTGGTCAACGTGGACAGTGCCACTTGATAATTCGGTTTATTTTCCGCTTGAGTCATAGCAATATTTATAATTGATAGCCAATATTTACTTAATTCGGTGCTAATGTACCTAAAAACCCGACACTAGACAACCCAAAACCGCAAAAATGCTAAATCGTTAAATCATATTGATTATCAATCAGATAATTATAAAAATCGAAAGGCGCTGTCTAAACAGCGCCTCAAAGAATCTTAACAACCAGCATCGGACCGTTATGGCTTGCTATTTCGTTTCCAGCACCAAATCATCGGTATTCACCAATGTTCCTGCCCCTAGCACAATCTTCTTCACCGTGCCTGCCACCGCTGCGGTGACGGTCGTCTCCATTTTCATGGCTTCGATAATGAAGAGCGGTTGGTTCACCGCTACGGCATCTCCCTCTTTCACGAACATCGTGGACAGCAGCCCTTGCAACGGCGACCCCACCTGCTGGGGATTGGCCAAGTCCGCCTTCTTGTTTTCCTTACGCGTAGCGTTCGAGCCGGCATCGTGTATCTCGAGGTTCCGTGTCTGCCCGTTCAGCTTAAAGAAAACAGTTCTTTTGCCGGCCGCATCCGGTGGCCCTATGGACACCAGCTTAACCAGCAGCGTTTTGCCCCTAGCAATTTCGATCGTGGTTTCTTCCCCCGGTTCCATCCCGTACAGAAAATACCGTGTAGGCACGACAGATACATCCCCATACTTCCGATAAGCCTTTAAATAATCGGAAAATACCTTTGGATAAAACTTGTAACTCAAATAATCGGTAAAAGCGAGGTCGGTGCCAAATGCGCGTTGAAAATCACTGAAGTCTGTGTCCATATCCAGCGGCGGCAGGTACAGATTTGGCCGCTCGGTATACGCCTGCTGTCCTTTCAGCACCATCTGCTGCAATTGTCCGGGAAATCCACCCTCCGGTTGGCCGATATCGCCTTTGAAGAACGACACCACCGAATCGGGAAAGGAAAGGGTAGCACCTTTAGCCATCACGTCGTCCGCCGTAAGGTTATTGGCTACCATATATTGCGCCATGTCGCCCACCACCTTCGAACTGGGCGTTACCTTCACGATGTCGCCAAACATTGCATTGGCCTCACGGTAGCTCCGCTTGATATCGGCAATGCGGTCGCCCAAGCCCAGTGCCGCTGCCTGCTGCCGCAGGTTGGAGTATTGGCCGCCCGGTATTTCGTGGCGGAACACCTCGGCAGAGCCTGCCTTCATCCCCGATTCAAATGGCGCATAATACGCACGTACCGCCTCCCAATATTCACTATACGCATGCAGGCTATCCGCATCGAACGGGTTCTCGCGTTCGTGGAAGCGCATCATTTCGACCACCGCATTGAAATTCGGCTGCGAAGTGAGCCCCGAAAGCGCGCCGAGTGCACAATCGACCACATCCACCCCCGCTTCGATCGCTTTCAAGTAGGTAGCCGTTTGCAGCGACGACGTATCGTGCGTATGTAGATGTATGGGTATTTTTACGGTATCTTTCAATGCCAAAATCAGTTCCTGCGCCGCGTAGGGTTTCAATAGGCCCGACATGTCTTTCAAACCCAGCATGTGCGCACCGGCATTTTCTAAGTCTTTAGCCATGCGCAGGTAATATTCCAGACTGTATTTGGTGCGCGTCGGGTCGAGGATATCGCCGGTATAACACAGCGTTCCCTCCGCGATGCCGCCCGTACGCTTCCGTACCATCTCGATGCATGGTGTGATGTTTTCCATCCAGTTGAGCGAGTCGAAAATCCGGAAGACGTCTATCCCGGTTTCCCAGCTTTTTTCAACGAATGCGTCGATCAGGTTATCCGGATAGGCCGCATACCCTACCCCATTGCATCCGCGGATCAGCATCTGCAATAAAATATTGGGCACCGCTTTCCGCAATTTGGCCAACCGTTGCCAAGGGTCTTCCTGTTGGAAGCGCAAGCATACGTCAAATGTAGCGCCACCCCACACCTCCATACTGAATGTCTGGGGATGCGCTTTCGCGAAACCTGCAGCCACTTTCAGCATATCATAGGTGCGTACACGCGTAGCGAGTAACGATTGGTGTGCATCGCGCAACGTGGTATCGGTATAATGTATCGGCTTCTCATTTGCCAACCATCCGCAAAAGCCTTCCGGTCCCAGTTCCGTGAGCCGGTCTTTGGTCCCTTTGGGATAGGGTGCATGGATATCCACCGACGGTACCTGCGGTGTCTCCAGGTGTGGTGGCAACGAAGCCCCTTTCACATCGGGATTGCCATTTACCGATATATCGCCGAGAAACTCCAGCAGCTTGGTTCCCCGGTCCAGCCGTGCCGCTGGCTTGAACAACTCCGGGTGCGCTGCAATGAAGCCCACCGTGGCCTCACCGGCCAGGAACACCGGATGGGTAATTAGGTTCTCCAAGAACCCGATATTGTTTTTCACGCCGCGTATCCGGAATTCGCGGAGCGCCCGGTCCATCCGTTTGGCCGCTTCGGCCAACGTATTGCCATGCGTGCTGAGCTTAACCAGCATGGAATCGAAAAAAGGACTCACCTTCATCCCCGGATAGGCACTGCCCTCGTCAAGCCGCACGCCGAACCCCGCCGCATTGCGGTAGGTGATAATGGTTCCGTAGTCGGGCTTGAAATCCATAGCCGGATCTTCCGTTGTAATCCGGCATTGGATCGCATAGCCATTCAACGGAACTGCCGCCCGGTTGCCTAGGCCGACCCGCTGGTCAGCAAGCTGGCAACCAGCGGCAACATAAAGCTGGGTTTTTATAAGGTCTATGCCGGTAACCAATTCGGTTACCGTATGTTCAACCTGGATGCGTGGATTTACCTCGATGAAATACACCCCACCCGTAGCATCCACCAAAAACTCCACCGTTCCTACGTTGTCGTACGCCGCCTGTTTTGCAATGGCCGTCGCATAGGCATACAGTGTATCCCTCGTTTCTTCGGCCAGGTTTGCGGCGGGTGCCACTTCCACTACTTTCTGGAACCTGCGCTGCACCGAGCAATCGCGCTCGTAGAGGTGCACCACATTGCCGTGCTGGTCGCCCACCACCTGCACCTCGATGTGACGGGGGTTCTCAATAAACCGTTCCAGAAAAACCGTCCCGTCGCCGAACGCTTTGAGCGCCTCGTTGCGCGCACTAGCAAAGGTCATTTCCAAATCCGCATCATTCCGTACTACGCGCATCCCCCGGCCACCACCGCCCGCCGCCGCCTTCAGCATCAATGGATAGCCAATCCTGCGCGCTTCAGCAAGTGCTTCCGCCGTTCCATCCAGATCCTTATCGCTGCTCTGGATAATGGGTACGCCCGCCCGTTGGGCAACCTCCTTGGCCTTTACCTTGTCGCCCAGCATATCCATTACCGCAGGCGATGGGCCAACGAACACGATGCCCTCATCGGCGCACCGCCGGGCGAATGCTGCATTCTCCGATAAGAAACCATAGCCCGGGTGGATTGCATCGGCGCCGCATTCCTTTGCGGTATCGATGATCGCTTCGATATCGAGGTAGGGTTTCAGCGGCTCGTGGTCCCCGCCCACCTGGTAGGCCTCATCGGCCTTGTAACGGTGCAGCGAATACCGGTCTTCGAAGGTATAAATAGCCACGGTGCCGATTCCCAATTCGTTACACGCCCGGCTGATGCGGATGGCGATTTCACCGCGATTGGCGATGAGTACCTTTTTGATCTTCATGGTTTTTCCATTTATTTTAGGCCGGCTCGCATACCTGCTGCTGCTCGCCCAATCCATCGATACCCAGTTCCACCACGTCGCCTGCTTTAAGGTACAGGGGCGGTTTCATGCCCAACCCAACCCCTGCCGGCGTACCGGTCAGGATCAAGTCGCCCGCTTCCAATGTCATGAATTGGGAAAGGTAATGGATGATGTAGTATACGTCGAAGATAAGGTTTTTGGTATTGCCGTCCTGCATGGTCTGCCCGTTCACGCGGAGCTGCAGTCGCAAGTTATTCACAGCGGTCACCTCATCTGCCGTGAGCAGCCAGGGGCCCGTGGGACTGAAGTTATCGCAGGATTTCCCTTTGGTCCATTGGCCACCTCGTTCTAGTTGGAATGCCCGTTCCGACACATCATTCACCACGGTATAACCTGCAATGTAATCGCCTGCCTCTTCCCGCGTTTGCAGGTAGCGCGCATCCTTCCCAATAACGACGCCCAGTTCCACTTCCAAGTCGGTCTTCTCGCTGCCCCGCGGAATCAGAATCGGGTCATAAGGGCCCACCACCGTATTGGATCCTTTCTGGAAAACAATAGGCTCTTTGGGGATGTCCATATTGGATTCCCTGGCATGATCGGAATAGTTCAATCCGATGCAGATGACCTTGCCCGGCCGGGCGATGGGGGCTGCCCACCGTTCGCCGTCGGCAATAGCCGTAGGCCTGGGGTGGATGGAGAGGAACTCGGCAATCTGAGCTATTCCCCCCTGATTAAAAAACTCCCTGTCCCAATCGCGGAACCGATCAGAAAGATCTCTTCTTACATTGTGTTCATCCAAAATACCCGGGCGCTCAGCACCGGGTTCACCGAAACGGATTAATCTCATAATTGCTGTAAATTTTTATATCGATAAGTAACTATTAGCCAATTGTCCGAAATTGCTCGCCGCCCTTGTACATTTCCCCCAAAACTAGTGAACCCTTATCGCCCTTTCCGCAGGATGGTAAGATAAACGGTGGTTTTGATAAAATTAGATAACGACCTTTGGGTCCAAATCCGGTCTAACTTGTCAACAGCCCTCGGAATTCTCCGGAATCTAGCACAATCTGGCTCACGTACGTAGTTGCAGCGTCCAAGTTACAATCCCCACGCCGGTTGGCCCTTAACACAAGCCCAGACAGCATATTGTTGCCGCCATTGCCTACTTCCCCATGAATGGTATTCAACCCGAAACCGTCATTGTCGAAAAGGTGAAGGGTTGCCCAGGACGTCTGTTGACAATCCACTAAACGAATACCATCTCCGGTATTAAATCGGCTACTCACGGTCGAAAAAACCGCATCCGACGTATTCCATGCCAGTATACCATGCGCTTCAGGAGGAGGCGCTGGCATCTTGCTTCTTCCAGCAGTAGTCACGTTGGTGCCATTAACGAATCGACAATCCCGCATATACACACCATTTTGGCTACACAATGACGCGACGGTGGCCACCAAATAGAGGTACCACACGTGCTCGAACCGGAACCCGTCTCCGCCCACGTAATCGGCCATGCAGGTATTGAAATGAACGGCTTCACAGTTTAAAAGATGGAAGCCATGCGCCATTGGCATGCCGTGTCCACCCGTTACGTCGCATTTTTCGAAATGTAGCCCCTGTGCATGCTGCACAAAAATACCGGTGAAATTTACCGTCCGGCCGGCCGCTACGGCTGGTACATGGTCAATATTGACATTGGTGAAGTAGATGTATGCAAAGGCATCGTTCAACAGAATGGAAGTTCCACGGTTTAACCGGCAGGAGATGCGACTGACATGCAGATGAACAATTATCCCTTCTCCATCAGCGTCGGCTAGAAATCGCCATGATTCGCTAACCGTTAAATCGGAGAGGTAAATATGGTGGAGACTATTAACGGACGAGTCAAGGAGAAAAACGGTAGCTGCTTCTTCGGTGGTAGCCATATCGACCGCCAGATGAGAAACACGAACCGATCCCGAACCAATTTTAAACAGCTGCTGCGTTGTCGGCGACCCGGCTATCCTGACGTCGTTCCCCCCACCATAAATCGTTATCGGCCTCGAAATGGTCAGGTTGCTCACCTTATAATGAACCATACAAGGTGGGAACTCCAATTCTCCACCAACAGCTTCTGTCGCAGCTATCGCCTTTTGGATGGCAGCGGTATCATCGTGAATCCCATCGCCCACGGCCCCGAAATCCTTCACATTGAAGCGTGCGGTTCCGGAACCCGCCGCATCTCTGGGACTCGCCGCCATCACATTGCCGGCAGAAAGCATAGCTACCGAGGTGCCCGCTGCCGCGAGTAGCGCCCGCCTACTTAATTTCTTTTCCATACTTCAAAGCCTTTAAAATCGCGTCTTGCGTCAGCGGAAGCATCCTGGCATAACCCAACTTATTCGGATGCACACCGTCGTCGCTCCACGCTTTTCCAATTCCCTTTCGCCGATCAACCATTAACGAATAGTAATCTGCGAATACCAAGCTATTTCGCCTTGCAAAGCGACGGAGCTTTCTGTTCAACGCACGAATGAGTGGGACAGGATGCACGTCCGGGCAGCAATAAAATTCGTGTGCTGGCAACACCGAGCACAATACCACGGCAACCCTATACTTTTGCGCCAACCATACCATTTGCGCGATGTTGGCGAAGATGGCATCTACAGTCGTTGGCCCACCTAATCCGGCGATATCGTTCGTACCCCCCATCACGACGATGACATCGGGGTTTGCCGCAAGCAATTCGCGTTCAAACCGCTCCAGCAGCTCTGAAGTCGTTTGCCCCCCGATACCTCGGTTTAGCCAGCGCTCATCCGTGAAAAGTGTTGGAAAGTGTAGCGACCAGCCTGCAGTAATGGAATTTCCAATAAAAAGCACATTCGGCCGATCACCCGTCACATCGCCAACGTGCGCTTTCACGGTTCCAATAGAAACCACACACAGCCCGAACATCATCATTAGGCGCAACATACAGCCAGCTATCCACATTGCTCGTTCATTTGCTAGATTCATTACGGGATGTCCCATTTATCCGTCCGGAATGGGCTTACCGGTAAGCCGCTACAATTAAACAGGTTAGGTCTTGCCGTATCGGTGAAGCCAAACCGTACCGCCACCGGCACTGGTACGTGTGGTGACGAAACAATCAGTTCGTTGCCCCGCACGGTTGTTTCCGCCGGGTAAAAAACGTGATTATTCCCAGCAATAAACATGTGGCTTACGCGATCTCCCATCACGCGCAACCCGTGTATTACATTGTCAAACGCGATGACCATGTGATTGCGCTCAACACGATGTCCCGCATAAATAGGGCTTTTATAATCGATCATTCGATGGCCATACACTTCGGCCAATGCTAAATCCGAAAGCCGTTTTGCGATGTCCCTCTTCTTCGGCGGGTGTATTTCGTTTACATCCGGCACCAGATCGGTTGTAATCACCAGTCCAGTTTGCGGGATGGTGGTCAACGTATGAAGCTGTTGTTCCCTCAGAAATGCAGCCTTGTTACCCAGCACCTGCTGAGACGAGTAGGCATACGGCGCAATCTGCACTTGAAAAAAAGGAAATACATATCCCCAAGCTTCACGCCACGCCCGGACCATATTTTCGAGAAGCTTTCCATAGCCCTGATAAGAAATCACATTTCCTTCTCCCTGATACCAGAAAACCCCCTTAATTTTAAACCCCACCAGTGGGCGAATCATCGCATTCCAGTGCGTGGCAACTGGAAGCGCATGGTTCGTCAATAACGCAAGCGCTGGCTCAGCTTCGAACACCTGAGCTGGTGTCCACGTTTCCACGTTAGTCCCTCCCGAGCTGCTACTGATAATCCCAATCGGTACACCCAGCTTTTCATTCAATGTTTTAGCCGCGAAATAACCAATCGCACTAAATGAATGGGCGGTAGCCGAATCACACACCTGCCAAGAGCCTTGAAGCGTATCCAAGGGTACCTCGGCCTGGTTACGTGCAACGTGAAACAGCCGGATCATTGGGCGGTAAGCGTTAGGCAATTCGTTTAACATTTCCTCGTGGCCAAAAGAAGCGCCCCAAACCATGTTGGATTGCCCGGAGCACAGCCACACTTCCCCGAGCAGCACATCCCGTAAAATTATGGTATCGAGTTCAGTGATAATAAGTAACTCATAAGGACCTCCGGCTTTGCAGGTCGGTATTTCCAGTTCCCAACTGCCCTGGCTATTTGACCGTGTTTCAAGAGGCGACGCCAACCAGGGAACAACGATTTGGACAGCTTGTTCGGCCTTCGCCCACCCCCATACCCGTACGGTGTCCAACTGCTGAAGCACCATATGGTCTGCAAAAACGGCCGGAAGGCGTAGTTTGGCGAAACCCGATGTCGTTGAAACGAATACGACACATCCAATAACCACGCTTCGGATTAACAGGTTCATTATCTTTCTGTATGAGCGATATCAAGCAAACGCTTCCGTAGCCGTCTCACATATTCTCCGGGCTCGATCGGTAATGGAAATGGAGATTGAACATTCGTTTTAACGTGCGCCAAATCCAGTAACGCGCTGTTGGCGCTCGCATGCGTGGTATCGAACATTGGCAACCGAAACGCTGAAGGAATACTCGCCTCCCACGTGCTGTGGTTTTCGACAAACTTCAATATTTCAGCAAATTGGCGCTTCGAATCGGCGTCGGCAATAAAACCCGCAAACTCATCAATTGCCTGTTCGGGCGTTAGCGTCGAATCGGCGCACATCCTGCCCATTGCATATACATTTAATGCTTCCGTTTGAATTCCGGAAGAGTCGACCGCAGCATTCACAACCATTCCGTTAAGCCCAAGTTGTCGAGAAATCGCCACGACATTATGGATATATCTCGTTTCGGATTGGGTAGGATGCACTTTGGAAATTAAATAGCCTGTGTAACCGTCATCCACTTCATCTACAAGAAAATACGGCCATGCCCACTGTTGTTTAATTCCTCGTGCAAACAAATCAGTAACGTCTTGCTTCGCCGGAAACGCCACGGGATCAAGTCCCGCCTTGGCATACTCATGCAGAGCCAACGATCTGTAATAATTATGCAAAGGAAACTCCACGCCCATTCCATTGAAATCAGGATTTGCGAGTAGCACTTTACTGTACTGCGTTTCTTTCTCCCAAAATTCAACCGAAAAAGGCGATATTCCGATATCATCCCAATGCGTTATTGCCCACGTATTCACGTTAAACAATGCATGAGGGGCATACCTTTCAGCCAACGCGCGAACATTCAACGCCATCTGCCAAAAATATCCCACGCCATCAGAGCCCATTTTGGTGGGGACGCCACCTGGATCACCGGCAAAAAAAGTGATGCTATTAACAATCGACAACCTTTGCAGCATAAGTTTGATGTCATCCAGCCGCTGGTTCAGCTGTTGTTCATCTCGCGGGTCGAAACTGTGACCGGTTTTGCCAATATTAGAGAGCAAGACAATACCCACTTTAAATCCGGCTTGCTGCGCATCTACGATCCGTTGACGATAAGCTAAAAGGTTAGCCTCCCGCACCGCCGGTGATACAAAGCTTATTCCAGTCACCAAAAACGAAATTGTATTGTAACCACTAGCTCGCCAGAAATCGTAGTCGCGAGAGGTTTCTCTGGCCCAAGAAGGCCATAAGTATACGCTTACAGTCTGGAACGCCGTATCCGCTGGGGCAATTCCCTTCTTGGAAAATGCATAATTTCTGTTGCCACTACCGTTGCAAATCGAGCTGATGAGCAAGAAAGCAGCGACTAATCTCAAAACCAACATCGCTAAAACAAAAATGGTGTCTAAAAAATTGCATTATTCATCTTTTAGACACCTAGATACTTATCTCCAACCTGCTACCACCCCGGATTCTGATTCTGGCTGAAATCCGGAATAAGATTAGTTTCGCTTAGTGGAATGGGGAACAAAAGGTATTTGTCCTGCCACCCGGCCGCACGACGCTCCGTTACGAACCGCTGATAGGTAAATGCTCCATCATCTTGCATTCTGATCTCTATTCCCGTGACCAACTTATCCGTTTGCGATAAGATTTTCCATCGTCTCACGTCCCAGAACCGGTGTTCTTCATAAGCAAACTCCACACGTCGTTCCCTTCTGATGCGTTCGCGCATTTGTTCCTTACTTAATCCGGCAGGTAAATCGGGCATCTCAGCCCTTCTTCTCACGATGTTAACCGCCTCATAGGCACCCAAGGGACCATTTGCTTCGTTCTCTGCTTCCGCAAAATTGAGGTAAATCTCCGCCAATCGGTATTTTTTCCATCGCGTTTGCTGCACAAGCTGGTTAGCTGGAATCAGCGGGTCATAAAACTTCTTCAGGTAATACCCAGTCCGGGTATTGGCGAACTGTGCATAAGGCAACAACTGGTCTCGGCCGCCGATAAACGTTTCCACGGTATGCTCACGCCCGTTGATTGGGCCATAATAGGCGCCGTTATGGAATACCGTAGCATAGAAACGCGGATCGCGCCCCACGTACGGGTTGCTTTCGTCGTATCCCGACGCCGGGTTGATAATGGGCTGCAAGTGATCATCGTCCTGGTAGCCTAATATCGCCGGCTCACCCGTAGCCTGCATTTCGTAGCTGTCTACCAACTCTTGCGACGGACAAGCCCCGGCACTTGTACCAATCAGCTCGCCGTTGCTCGGAATCGTATTAATCACGGAAAAGACACCAGCGTCTGCTGGGATTTCGTGGATCGTTTCGCGGTCCAAAATGGAACCGCCCAAATCCTGGCTACGGATAAAATAATTACCGTAATCCTCAAACAACGCAAAATCTCCCTGTATGGTAAGTGCTTGTAATGCATCGCGGCCGGCATCGGCAGCCCGTTGCCATTTGGCCTGCTCATCTCCGGCATTCCAAAGTGGACTGGCGTTGAAGAGCAATGCTTGCGATTTAATCGCATAGGCAACCGCTTTCGGGAAGCGTCCACGCTCTGAAGCATTCGTGATACGTAACGGCACGTTCGCATTCGCGATGACGGCGTCGCAGTCGCTCACAATAAAATCTACCGTGGCTTCGAATGTAGGCCGAGTGAGCGTCTCAAAGGCAAACCCCGGCGTAAACGGCTCCGTAACGACAGGCATCGCACCGAATTGCTTCGTCAGCTCCCAATAGAAGAATGCACGAAGCAGTTGGACTTCCGCCTTTAACCGGCTCTTTTTTGCCGCATCTTCAATATTAGCGTTGTCGATATAGGATAAAAACAAATTGGCATGGCCAATCCCTTCCCACCACAAGCCGTAATCCAACATGCCGGCAAGCGGATTTGCGGACGGCGTCAACGCTCCGATTTGCCACTGCAGGGCCATCCCCCCAATAAACGTATTTCGAACCTCTTGGGCCTCATCGGTTATACCCGCCAAAAAGCCGTAATTATTATAATGGAAAAAGTAAAGGGGAATCTTCGAATAAATGGTATTCACGAAAGATTCGGTTTGAATCTCATCTTTGAACACCTCATCAAACGTTATCCGCCCGTCGGGGGTAATGTCTAATGGACTTTTTTTGCAAGACGTTACCGTAAAAGCTACGGTAAGTGCGAGTACGAATATTCTTTTCATGTTTGTAACCTCCCAATTAAAATGCAACATTAACCCCAAAATTGAACAGCCGCTGAATAGGATAGGCGTAAGCACTAGTCAACTCAGGGTCAATCCCGTCAAATGGAAGCCTATCCCACGTAAATAGATTAAGCCCATTCGCATACAACCGTACTCGCTTTATCCCCATCTGTGTCACTAACCGTACAGGAAAGGTATATCCCACCTCCACATTCCGCAAGCGGAGGTAACTTCCATCCACGTAAAAGAAATCGTTCAGCCGTTCGTCTGGGGAAGACTGGGTAGTCAGTCGCGGATACTTAATCGTTTCGCCATTTGCAGCCCGCTCTGCTGTCCAACTATATCGGTGCCAATCCGAGTAGTTGGAAAATCCAGCCCCGGCCCACATACCGTTATCGCCCATAACCCGGCCCACATTGGCCACACCTTGGAATAGTACGCTTACGTCCCATTGCTTATAATTCACGTTGAACGCCGCACCAAAAGTGTACTCCGGCAGCGCCGTATAACCAATTGGGGCCATATCAAGTTCGTTGACTATACCGTCGTTATTGAGGTCTTTGTACTTGAAGTTACCTGGCCGCGATTCATGTCCGCCAACCACTTGTTGGGGTGAATTTGCAATGTCTTCCGCGTCCTTAAAGAAGCCGTCGACTATGTATCCGAAATTCTGTCCCAACGGATATCCGGTTGAACGGTATTGATAAGCAAAATTAGGGTTCAGCAATGGCTCATCGGCATACAACTGCTTGTTTTTGGCATGATTAAAGTTTAATTTGGTCAGGATCGATAAATCGTTCGAAATAGCCTTGCGATAGTTCAGCTCTATTTCGTAGCCCTTATTTTCAATCACACCGATATTTACCGGCGGAAGCACACTACTTGGGAAACCATTGATCAGTGGGATGGTAGACCGGCTGCGCAGGATGTTGTCACGCCTTTCCTTGAATACATCCACAACAATATCGAGCTCGTCAAATAACCCCAGTTCCACCCCGAGGTTCGTTTTCTTTGCAATTTCCCAGGTGATGTCCGCATTCCTCAACATATTGATGCCAATATGTTGTCCAAGACCGAGGCTGGTAGAATACCCCCCGGCGCCCAAGTAAATGTCATCGAGGTACAGGAATCGACGGCCACCTAAGCGATCATTTCCTACCAAGCCATAAGAACCCCTCAGTTTCAAGTGGGAAATGTAATCATGGTCCTTAAATGTAGGCTCGTTTGAAATTAGCCACCCTCCAGAAATCGCTGGGAAAAACCCGAACCGCTTACCTTTGGCAAACTGTTCCGAACCGTTGTACCCTGCATTGAACTCCATGAAGTACTTATTGTCGTACCCATAGGTTAAGCGGCCCGCCATCCCGCGAAGGTTAAAAGGCAATACAATTCCCTGAATGTTCTGCTGCTGCTGGTAAAACGCCATCCCCGTTACTGCATGCTTCCCAAATTGCCGATCGTAGTTCAAGTAAGCTTGCAGATTGAACAACGATGCAAAATCAGAACCACCACCGATGGTGATCGGCGTGTTCAGCCACCCACCGTATTGCGAAAAGTAAATGTCGTCGGGCACATTTGGGTCTGCACTCGGATTGATGACCTGCATGTAGCGGATAAATTCCTTGGCCCCGTACAGGTTGTTCACCGACCGGGTATCGAAAGACATAACCAGTCGCGCAGACAATCCCTTGGTCACCATATCCAGCTCTTGGTTCATCCCAAACGTGGCCAACACGTTACTCCGGGTCTGTTTCACATAGCCCGACCGATTCAAAAGGCCATAGCCTGGCCAGTCAACGTTAGGAGCGGTTGTCACGTCGCCATCCGGCGTCAGTTTCGGCACGTTGGCAGGGACCCTTGTCATAAATGAAATGATATAGAGTGCCGGCGACATTCCCGCTAATTGCGTGGGAATATCTCCAAGCCGGTTCAATATACTCATGGGCATGTTTTGCTTTTCCAAATAACCCGCAACGTTCATGAAAGCCGAAAGCCTGTTGTTCAGTTTCAGGTCGATATTGGAACGGAACGAATAACGATCCAATTTGAACGACGGGTCATAAGGCAAATCCTGCTCCACCTTAAATTGCCCGCCTTGGTTGAGGTAAGTCGCATTCACGAAATACTTCATGCTTCTGTTGTTCGTAGTACCCGAGATATTGAGGTTGTAACGCTGTTGCAACGAAACATCCTTCATCATCACATCCCGCCAATTGGTATTCGGATAGTTAACGGGATCTGCTCCCGTTTTGTACATCTCCAATGCCTTTTCCGAAAATTGCGGGGCAAGCCCATCGTTTTCCAGCGCCAGATTGCGAAGGGAAGCATAATCGTACGCTTCTACCATGTCAAAAAACTTGGGGAAATCTTGTACGGCTCCTTCCACGCTCAAATTAATTTCGGGTACCTCAGAAGTACCCCGCTTCGTGGTCACGAGAATAACACCGTTGGCCCCCCGTACACCGAATAGTGCCGTTGATGATGCATCCTTCAAGATGGTAATCGACTCTACCTCATTCGGATCGATGTGGGTGAGGTCTCGCTCTATGCCGTCAATCAACACAATGGGCGCGGTTTGGTTGATCGTCGCACGGCCACGGATGAACAATGCGGTTACGTCTCTACCCGGCTCGCCACTGGACTGCAATGTAGTCAACCCCGGTAATCGCCCGGCCAGTGTAACCGCCAAATTCGCCGCGGGACTTTGTTTCAGTTCCTTGGTTTTGATCGAAGCTATCGCACCCGTAATGGTTTCCTTCTTTTGGGTGGCATAGGCCACAACGGCCACCTCGTCCAATCCCACGGTCGATTCGATGAGCATGACGTCGATGGTGGTCCGATTATTTACGTATACGTATTGTTCATCAAACCCTACATGTCGCAACACCAAGGTTTCGTCACCTGCTGCCGTTAATTGGAAACGGCCATCGATGTCTGTCTTCACACTGATTCCGGTTGATGCAATTGTAACGGTTACGCCAGGTAACAGGTCTTGGCTCAGTGAATCGCGCACCGTTCCCGAAATGGTTAAGGGTTGCTGGGAATACACCGGCAATTGGATCAGCAATACAATCGCCAGCACGAGGCAACTTTTGAAAGCGTTAGCTAGTAATACATACTTATTCATACTTTATCAGGTTAGTTTTTACTTTATTTGCACGTTTATAGTTCCCCATCAAGTCGCGTATTGAGCCCTTAGCCGGTTGATTCAAGTGCGACAAACAAATCTACTTTGCATTTTCAGCCAGAAATAGGACAGGATTAACACAAACTGTATCATTATTATCAAGTCGGCAGTACCGCTAACCGGCTAGCACCTCAACCGATCGAAAATTCAGAGTGTGCGAAGCGCTTGACCGGCAATTTTGATAGCCTGATCAATATCCTCTTCCGTATGGGCAGCGCTGATATACCACAGTCCACGACCAATCACACGCAACCCCGCATCGTGCATGCTCGCTATAAAACGTCCGAGTTTCGCTTTATCTGCAGCCAATGTATCCCGGTAATCGGTTGGCCGTTTGGACAGGCCGAAGTAGGTTACGAACATTGGCCCGAGTCCTTGCACAGTCATATCCTGGTTTGTTTCCTTTGCAGCAGTCGTTAATCCGTCCATCAGCCTCTTCCCAAGCCGGTACAACCGATCGTAGGGTTGTTCCTTTTCCAAAACTTCTATGGTTGCCAATGCAGCGGCAACCGTCGGATTCCCGGAATTCATCGTTCCTGCATGGATTACGCTACCGTCGGCCACCAATTCCATCCATTCCCTTTTCCCAACGATCGCACTTATCGGATATCCGCTTCCCATGGCTTTCGCAAAAATCGACAAGTCGGGCGTCACGCCGTAATGGGTTTGCGCACCACCTAATCCCACACGGAATCCCGTTATCACCTCATCAAAAATTAGGGTAATTCCGTAGGTATCGCAAAGATCGCGCAGGCCTTGCAAAAAGCCATCTTGGGGCAGAATGCAGCCGTTATTACACATAATTGGCTCTGTGATGATGGCCGCCAGCTCCTCGTGCCGCTCTTCCACAACGCGCCTAACCAGATCGAGGTCGTTCCAGGGCAAAACCATGAAATCTTCAGCCGAAGATACCGAGAGTCCGGCCGTCCAAGGAAATACATTGGGTTGCTCGCGGTCGCCCAATGCCTCCACGCTGGGAGCGGAAATCCCATAAGCAACGTTGTCCAACCAACCATGGTAGTGTCCCTCAAATCGAAGGAACTTCGGCTTCCCGGTTTTCGCCCGAGCCACCCGAAACGCCGTTTGTACGGCTTCTGAGCCATCAAGGCAGAACCGCATCAATTCTGCAGATGGGATAAGGGCGTTCATTTTTTCCGCCAGTTCGATTTCGCGGATATGTTGCCCCGCATAGAGCTGGCCGTGCTCGGAATACTCTGCAACCGACTTCAACACATGGGGGTGCGAATGACCCAGGATGAGCGGCCCCTGGCTTAACGTAAAATCCAGGTACGCATTGCCGTCCACATCGTAGACCCGGCTGCCGCTACCATGTGAATAAAAAATGGCATGGGGATGATTGTACTTCCGGAATTCCGAAGAAACGCCTCCTGCCAATACTTTTTTTGCACGATCCAATAAGATCGAAGATGATTGATATTTACTCAT
>CAZTJY010000037.1:0-29949 GCA_964613725.1 uncultured Parapedobacter sp.
GCGAACAACAACTATGCTGTAGGGGACATTTACCTGGGTAGGATCAAGAAAATCATGCCCGGTCTCAATGCTGCCTTTGTAGATGTTGGCTATTCAAAAGACGCATTTCTGCATTACCTCGACCTGGGCCCCCAGGTCCAGTCGCTCATCAAGCTCACCAAGTTAGTAAAGAAAGGCAGTTACAAAGAGAAACTGCTCGATAGTTTAAGATTAGAAAAGGACATCAACAAAGCCGGCAAGATATCCGAGGTACTCACCCGGAATATGCTGTTGCCCGTACAGATAGCCAAAGAGCCCATTTCCACCAAGGGGCCCCGGTTGAGTTCGGATTTGTCCATTGCAGGGAGGTACGTGGTACTTGTCCCGTTTTCAAGCGCAGTATCCATTTCCAAACGGATCAAGGGCAACACGGAGCGCAATCGACTGAAGAAAATCGTGGAGAGTATCAAGCCGACCAACTTCGGCGTGATTATCCGCACGGTTTCCGAAGGGAAAGGGGTGGCCGAATTGCAAAAGGATTTGCTGGACCTCATTTCAAAATGGGAAGTGCTTACCAGTCGTCTGCGGGCGGCCGAACCATCGCAAAAGGTGCTTGGCGAGATGGATCGTACTTCGACCATCTTACGCGATATCCTCACCGACGAATTTTCGCATATCTACGTGAACGAACAGGCCATCTACGAAGAGACCCGTTCTTATGTGCAGGAGATTTCGCCCGATTTGGAAAAAATCGTCAAGCTGTATAAACACCGTGAACCCATTTTTGAACATTTCGGTGTAGAACGGCAAATCAAGGCCGCTTTCGGTAAAACGGTAAACCTACATGGCGGTGCTTACCTGGTTATCGAGCATACGGAAGCGTTGCATGTCATCGACGTGAATAGCGGCAACCGCACAGCCAATAAAGAGAATCAAGAGGAAAACGCCCTGCAGGTAAATATGGAAGCGGCAAAGGAAATTGCCCGCCAGCTCCGTCTACGCGACATGGGCGGCATCGTGGTCATCGACTTCATCGATATGCACAAGCCGGCCAACCGCAAGGAGCTGCACGCCTACCTTAAGCAATGCATGGCCGCGGATCGTGCACGCCACACCATCTTGCCACCCAGTAAGTTTGGTTTGGTACAGATTACGCGCCAGCGCGTACGGCCCGAAATGACGATTGTTACCAACGAAAAATGCCCTGCATGTGATGGCACCGGCGAGATACGGTCCAGCATCGTCTTGATGGATGACATCGAAAACAACTTGAGTTTCATCCTACAGGAACAGAACGAAAAGGACATCACCTTATGTGTGCACCCGTATATCTACACATACCTCAAATCGGGTTTCATCTCACGACGAATGAAGTGGTATTTCAAGTTCGGCCGCTGGATCAAGGTAAAACCGGTAGCGTCTTATTTCCTCACCGAGTTTCATTTCTTCAATGGCAAAGAGGTAGAGATCAAGTTATAGCGGATATGGCCATCACTTCGGTGGCCATATCATCTATCGAACCATTGGCCATCCAATGTATAGTTAACCCATCCTTTTCCATCTTCCGGAAATACGTCATCTGCCTTTTGGCGAAACGGTGGATCTCGGTGTTGAGCCTTGCGAAAAATGTTTCTTCGTCCAATTCGCCCAAAAGGTAACGCGCGACGTATTTATACTCCAATCCGTAATAGACCAGTCGCTCGTGTGGTATGCCCTTTTGCAATAACCGCCTAACCTCGTCAACGAGTCCTTGCTCAAGCCGCATGCGGAGTCGCTCGGTGATGCGGTGGCGGCGGATTTCTACCGGTGGGTTGATACCGAAAAGGACGGCCGGGACAGCATCGTGCCCGTGGGGCGGAAGCGTATGGCGCTCACACCATATACTGATTTCCATTGCCCGGATTAGCCGTTTTTTGGTACTGGTGTCGGCGTTGAAACCACGAGGTATAGGCAGCTGCTTTAACCGTTCGCGGAGCACATCAGTCGCCAGTGCCCCCAGTTCATCGCGCAGGGTACTATCTACGGGCACGCCGCTATAATCAAACGGTTGCAACACCGACTGGATGTACAATCCCGTGCCCCCACACAGGATAGGTTGTTTCCCCAGTTGCCTAATCCGGCCTAGAGCTTCGTGGAAGTCACTTCGGTATTGGTTTACATGATAGGTGTCTCCCGCATCCCGGATATCGATTAAGAAATGAGGAATATCGCCATAGTCATCGAGGTCCTTCCCCGTGCCGAGGTCCATGTCCCGATATACTTGCCGGGAGTCGGCACTGATGATCGCTCCATCTGTTCGCCTGGCTACTTCCACCGCCAACCGAGTCTTTCCGGAGGCTGTGGGGCCAAGAATCACGATGAGGTCGGGCATGGGTTTCACACCACGAATTCGGTCCATTTTTCGGAGGAACCATTACTGGCGACCACGTTATCGATGAACGCCATTCCGCGCACGCCCTCATCCACCTGCGGGAAATCCAGCATCTCTGCCGTGGGTGTCTCGCCGTTGAGTTTGGCAGAAACCGTAAGCGCAAAATTGCGGTAGATATTGCCGAACGCCTCCAGTAGTCCTTCGGGGTGCCCGGAGGGCACGCGCGTGTTGTGCACGGCAAAGCTGCTCAGCGTATGTGGCGCTGCATAAGCGTTGCCTGTGCGGATGTATTGCCGTGGCTGGTCGAGCATCTTCACGATGAGGTTATTCGGATCTTCCTGTGCCCAATCGATACCTCCTTTTTCACCATAAACACGAAGACGCAAAGCGTTTTCCTCGCCGGCGGAAATCTGGGAAGCGATAAGCACGCCACGCGCACCGTTATTGAAGCGCAGCAATACGTTGCCATCGTCATCCAGCATACGTCCTTCAACCAATGTCGACAAATCTGCGCAAAGCTCGGTGATTTCCAACCCGGTGACGTATTCGGCCAGATGTGCTGCATGGGTACCGATATCGCCCATCGATCCACTCTTTCCGGATTTATTCGGATCGGTGCGCCAAGCCGCCTGGGCATTCCCTTCACGCTCCGACAGCCGGCTCAACCAGCCCTGCGGATATTCCACCACCACTTTCCGGATTTTCCCCAATGCACCGTCTTTGATCATTGCCCGGGCCTGCTTCACCATGGGGTAACCGCTATAGGTGTGGGTAAGGCACAACACCTTGCCGGTACGTTCCACGATTTCCTTAAGTATTTTGGCTTCTTCCAACGTAAAGGTCATTGGCTTCTCGATGACTACGTTAAACCCGTTCTCCAAGGCCAATTTAGCCGGTTCGAAGTGGATGAAATTTGGAGTTACGATGGTCACGAAATCCATACGTTCGCCCTCCGGGAGCTGGCGCTCCTTCTCGATCATCTCCTGGAAGGTAAGGTATACCCGGTCTTCGGGAATAAAAAGTGCTTTCCCAGATTCGCGCGCGATATCGGGGTTGATGCTAAACGCACCGCACACCAATTCTACCAAGCCATCCATGTTTGCGGCAATACGGTGCACTGCACCGATGAAAGCATCTTTCCCCCCTCCTACCATGCCCATGCGAAGTTTTCTGTTCATCTGTTTTTTTCTGCGTTAAAAAGTTCAATAGCTTAAATCTGTCGAATATACTAAAAATTTACCAGCTTGATACTTCCGCTGTTGCGGACAGGCACATAGTGGGACGCCATCCGTTCATCGGTCGGCTTCATGCGGATTTCAGGGGGTAGCGTACGTTCGTAATACCGTTCCATCGTACGCATATCTACCCAGAATAGCTGCGGTTCGGTCTCGCCAACCACCGTAAATCCCAACTTGCGGTAACTCGCGCCGTCCGACCAATCTTTGTCGGCATATGTCATGATATCGCCGGGGTTAAAATCCCGGTGGAAGGCATCAAGTAATTTACTGAAACCACCGACCACATGCACGCCCTGCTTATGGCAAAAACGAAGCAGTTCATATGACCGGTAGTCTGCTGGCTTATCAGACATGCGCCTGCCGCCGCTGAACACGGCCACGGCTACCAGCTCGCCATCATGGAAAAGCCCATACCGGTATTTGCCCGGCAAGGCCACCTGTAGATGATGTTCCTGTAAGAAAGACAACGCGATGCGCTTTTCTATACGCGCCACCACCGTATCCCGCGCGTGCACTCGTTGTGCCTGCCCCACCAATGCAGCGATGCGGTTAAGTAACAGCTCGGGCCGCTTAACCCAAAGGTCTTCGTCGATATGTATACACCGGCCATCGCCCTCAACCGGTATACGTCGCGCCATACCGCACCGGTAGTAAACGACGCGGATTCCACCGTCTTCCGGATACAGCAAACATGCCTTTTCCGCAAGGGCCTTTAAATTGAACTCCAACTTAAGCCGTTCTTGCAAAGCCGAGAGAAACGTAAAAAAAGTGCTGTTCACTTGAAACATCAGCCACAGGTTAATGAGTTACAAAAATCATAAAAAATATGAGAGCCGCCTATTTTTTGCGCAAATTACCGATATTCGTTCACTATGAAGAGAATGATTACATTGCTGTGCACGTTTTTGGCTTGCCTATTTACCGTTGCGGCGTTAAATGCGCAGCCCACTTCCTATGCACGGACAAATCAAACCGTCTTATTGAATAATCAGGTTAATGTCATTCCACTGCGCGACCTCGCGGAACGGCATACGGTGCTCATCACCCGGCTTCCTGATACGCTGTCTGCCGCATTTGGCGACCAGCTAAGCCGGTATGCACCTACCGACCGGTTTGCCATACCGGTGCAACCAGGCAACTACCTCCATCTCGATGAAAACATCAAATTCTACAATACCGTCATCGTTGCATTGACCGTCGAGGATCTCGCCGATAGGCGCCTCATGCAATTTATTTCCACCCAAGCCGTAGGCAAAGAAATCATACTTGTGGTGTTTGGCGATGGCACCAATCTAAACGTGCTTGACTTCTGCTATTTCCCGATTTTATGGTCTCCCGATAAGACCACGGCATCGGTAGTGGATGCGGCGATGTCTGTATTCGGTGGCCTCGCCTGTACTGCCAGGTTGCCGCAGTCGTTCTCACCACGGTATACCATCGGTGCAGGCTATACCACCGCAAAGACCCGGTTGGCCTATACGGATGCGTCAACGCTTGGCATCGACCGCGTACAATTGGAAACCGATATCGACCACATCATGGATGAAGCCATCCGCGAACGTGCCATCCCGGGCGGCGTTGTCATGGCCGTGAAAGGCGGGCAGGTAATCTTCGAAAAGTCGTATGGGTACCATACCTACGGGCAGCAGGAGCCCACCAAATTATCGGATATTTTCGACATGGCTTCCGTAACGAAAATTACGGCTACCACGCCGACCATCATGCGCCTCACTGAACGGGGTATCGTCGACCTTGACAGCACCATGGGCCACTACCTGCTGCAGGCAAAAGGCACCAATAAAAATGGCACGGCCTTACGCGACGTCATGCTCCACGAGGCAGGCTTCATCCCTTACATCCCGTTCTACCGCGACCTCAGGCCCGACGACCTCAGCCCGGACTCGTCTGCCGCGTATGCCGTAAAAGTTGCCGATGGATGCTACATCCGTACGGGGTATTATGAAAACGTCATGTGGCCCATCATGCTTGGATCGAAACTCAATCCGATGGGAAAATATGTGTATAGTGACATTAGCATGTACGTGATGAAGGAAGTAGCTGAGCATCTAACGGGCGTCCCCATACAAGATTACATACAGCAGGAATTTTACCGTCCATTAGGCATGCAAACGGCTGGGTACCTGCCGCGCGAACGATTCCCGAAGCGACGCATTGTGCCCACCGAAGACGACCAAACCTTCCGGAAGACCTTACTGCAGGGTTACGTACACGACCAGGGTGCGGCCATGGCGGGTGGCATTGCCGGCCATGCCGGGCTCTTCGCTACGGCAAACGACCTCGCCATCTACGGCCAATTACTACTCAACCGCGGTGAATACGGCGGCGACCGGTATTTCAAACCGGAAACGGTAGACCTGTTTACCTCCAAACAATCGGCAACTAGCCGACGCGGCTTAGGGTTCGACCGGGCCGATCCGGATACCAGCAAAGCGTACCCTTCCAAACTGGCCTCCCCCGCCACTTTCGGCCATACCGGTTACACGGGCACCTGCATCTGGGTCGATCCGGAAGAACAATTGATATATATCTTCCTTTCCAATCGCGTACACCCCGTGGTCAGCACCAAGTTGTACGAGTTGAACGTGCGGAGCCGGATACAAGATACCCTTTATGAAGCCATCCGCGCCAAATAAATCCGCTATGAAGAAAACCGCGCTATTCGTTGCAACCATCTTGTTTACAGGCGAACTGTTCGCCCAAGACACTCAGCGTATCCACCGCGACGCACTTGTTATCGACACGCATAACGACGTCCTCTACCAGTCGGTGATGCGGGGCAAGGACATCGGCAAAAGAATCAGCTCGGGCCATACCGACCTCCCCCGGATTAGGGAAGGGGGCATCGATGTGCAGGTGTTCGCGGTATGGTGCAACGACAAGTACGGCAAAGGCACAGCGTTCGCGTATGCCAATAAGCAAATCGATGGGTTGATGGAAGTTATCCACAACCATCCCAACGAGATCGCCTTAGCCACCACGGCGGCCGACATATCGGCCATCACCGCCCAAGGGAAAATCGCCGCGTTTATCGGCGTGGAAGGTGGTCATATGATTGAGGGCCGCATCGACTACCTCGATAGCCTTTTCGCGCGAGGCGCGCGCTACCTTACCCTTACCTGGAACAACAGCACAGAATGGGCGAGTTCAGCATCGGATGAGAGCCGGAACCCGAAAAAATTGAAACATAAAGGCCTCACGGCATTCGGCCGCCAGGTCATTCACAGGATGAACGAATTGGGGATGATGGTGGACCTCTCGCACGTGGGGAGGCAAACATTTTTCGATGCAATCGAGACGACCACAAAACCGGTAATCGTATCGCATAGTAACGCGTACGCGTTGATGGCACACCCCCGCAACCTGCAAGACGACCAAATCAAAGCGGTGGTGGAGAACGATGGGGTCATCTGCCTTAATTTCTACTCCGGCTTTCTAGACCCCGTGCATTACACGAAAATCAACAGGCTGTATGAAAAGCATGTCGGCGATACTGTAAAGCGATCGACCGACGCCAAGTTCGACCGTTTGCCCGCTGCGGCGAAAGAAGCGCTCCTACCGCCGCTATCGCTCCTGCTCGACCACATCGATTATATGGTGAAGACCGCCGGCATCGACCATGTGGGTATCGGCAGCGATTTCGACGGGATATCGTCCACACCGATCGGCCTCGATGACTGCAGTGACCTTCCTAACCTTACCGCCGGTCTCCTGCAACGGGGATATACCGAAACCGATATCCGCAAAATCCTCGGCGAAAATGTGCTCCGTGTATTGGCAGCCCAAGCGAATTGACTATGGCGAAAACAAAAACCTCCTTCTTTTGCCAAAACTGTGGCTATGAGTCGGCTAAGTGGCTAGGCAAATGCCCTTCCTGCAATGAGTGGAACACATTCGTGGAAGAGTTGGTAGCGCGTCCAAACACCCGGACACCCGATTGGCAAACGGCCTCGGGAACGAAAAAGCCGTCGCGTAAGGCCGCAGTGATACGCGAAATCGCGCCCGTCGCCGAAAGTCGCCGAGTGACGCCCGACCGTGAGTTGAACCGGGTGCTGGGCGGCGGCATCGTCCGCGGATCGCTAGTGCTTATCGGCGGCGAACCCGGAATTGGCAAATCCACCCTCATGCTACAGCTCGCGCTCACCATGAAGGCTAAGACCTTATATGTCTCGGGCGAAGAGAGTGAGCAGCAGCTTAAGATGCGGGCCGAACGGATTGCCCAGGCTTCGCAGGCCAACTGCTACATCCTTACCGAAACTGCTACGGCTAACATTTTTGCACAGGTCGTTGCCGTAGCACCCGACTTGGTGGTCATCGATTCCATCCAGACGCTGCACTCACCGCATGTCGACTCGGCACCAGGCAGCGTATCCCAGGTTCGCGAGTGCACGGCCGAATTACTGCGTTTTGCGAAAGAGACGGATATCCCGGTATTCATCGTGGGCCATATCACCAAAGACGGTAGCATTGCCGGCCCCAAGGTGCTGGAACACATGGTTGATACCGTGTTGCAGTTCGAAGGCGACCGCCACCATTCCTACCGCATCCTCCGGGCGGTGAAAAACCGGTTCGGCTCGGCCTCCGAGCTGGGCATCTATGAAATGCAGGGTTCGGGCTTGCGTGAGGTGAGCAACCCATCGGAAATCCTCCTGTCTCAGCGCGAAGACGGCACCAGCGGCACGGCCATCGCGGTGCTGCTTGAAGGGTTGCGGCCCATGCTTATCGAGGTACAAGCATTGGTAAGCAACTCGGTATACGGTACGCCCCAGCGCTCATCGACGGGATTCGACACCAAAAGGATGAATATGCTGCTTGCCGTACTGGAAAAACGCTTCGGCTTCCGGCTGAGCACCCAGGATGTATTCCTCAATATCGCCGGAGGCTTACGGGTAGAAGACCCCGCCATCGATTTGGCGGTCATCATTGCCATCATCTCTTCGCAACAAGACATCGCTGTGCCAGCGACGGTGGCCTTTGCGGGCGAGGTGGGACTTTCTGGCGAGATAAGGGCCGTGAACCGGATTGAGCAGCGGATTGCCGAAGCCGAAAAACTCGGTTTTGAAACCATTTTCCTTTCAAAGTACAATACAAAAGGGCTGGACGGCAGTGATTACCAAATCGAAATCAAGCCTGTAGCCCGAGTAGAAGAGGTGTTCCAAGCGGTATTCGGATAACGGCGGACGGTTGTTAAACCAGTTTCTGGTGAGTTTTCCACCACAGATCGGGCATTTCGCCAGCTACCGCAGTCTGATAGTCCTCGTACCGGCAAGGCACCAGATGGTATCGTTCATTGACCGACTTCGACCCCGAGTAAGGCACTTGCATCCACCAACGGTCCGATTTCTTGCTCTTCACAAAAACCAGTTCATAGGCATCGTTATGGACACTGGTGCGGTAGGTGATGTAGGCCGACTTGGGCACTAGCGGCGCGTCGTTTTTGCGGTTGTAAAACCCGTCGATAAAATACCAGATCATCTGGGCCAACAGCATGGCCGTCTGGCCCCGGTGGTCGAGCGTGGGATTGAATTCATAGAAACCAATCGAGGTAAGCTTGTCGCTCATTCCCGCATACCGGCAGATCCGGCACGCTTCGTCGCCATACAAGCCGTTGGCTGTTGCATGCGCATTGCCAGGTGCATCGGAATACCGGATGGCCCCCAAATCGAAACTCAGCATGTCGGCCGACCGAATTACAGGCTCTACTTGGTCGACTTGCCCAGCAATCATGCCCAGTCGCACCGCATTGAAGTACAGCTTCTCGTACATAGCGATGGATTCCTTACTGACGAAATATGTCTGGTACGCCAGGTTGTTCAGGTTGAACAAATAATCGGGCTCGTGCAGGATGATGTGGTTGATGTATGTCTGTGCATTCAACGGCGCATTCTCCGTTTGTTCCTGATCGATGTCGAACCGTGAATCCACGATCGAGACATCCACGCGCTGTTCGAGCTTTTCATACGCCAAGTACTGCGCGTAGGTGATGTCTTGCCCACCGCCGATGATAATCGGAACGATACCTGATTTAATGAGTTCCTCGCAGACCGTCTTCACAGCGGCATAGGTATCCGTCACTGTCTCCCCCGCACGGATATTACCAAGATCGGCCAGCCGCAGTTTATATTCGCCTTGATAGAGTCCATACAGGCTATTCCTAACGGCATCCGCCCCTTCAGCACAGCCCAGGTTCCCAACCGCCATCCGGTCGTCGAACACACCAAACAGGGCCAGATCAGGTTTCTCTTGTTCGAGGTCTGGGAAATCATGGTCATGCAGACGAATGGAAGCGCCGATCTGCGACCGGAAAAACCCCGTGCCTGGTGTGAAATCCTTGGGGGAAATAGACGAAAAGAAAACCGATAAGGACATGTGGCAAATATCCATTTATTACCTTACTTTTGAAAGCATTATTATCAAACTATACTGAGACGGTGGTTTTAGTAACAGGAGGAACGGGTTTTCTTGGATCGATACTCATCAAACGATTACTCGCATCGGGTGTAGCCGTCCGGGCCACGAAACGGAGAACGTCGGTTATTCCACCGGAACTCACGGGCCTACCGGCCCTGACCTGGATGGATGCAGACGTCAATGATTTCTTTGCGTTAAGCGATGCATTTGACGGTGTGTCGAAGGTTTACCACTGCGCGGGTATGATATCGTACCATCCGGCCGATCGACAACAGTTGATGACGGTGAACGTAGCCGGCACGGCCAATATAGTCAGCTTAGCTTTGCAGCACCACGTGCGGCTATTGCATGTCAGCTCCATCGCTGCGATCGGGCAGCCAAAGCATGGCGGCGAGGCAACTGAAGCGGATCTCTGGGAATATACGCCCGGCCAACTCGGCTATGCCGTTGCCAAGTATGAAGGCGAAATGGAAGTATGGCGCGGTATCGCCGAGGGGTTGGACGCGGTGATCGTCAACCCATCCCTCATTATCGGGGCGTCGGCTCGGACTGAAGGCAGTGACAGCAGTGGAGCGATCTTTGCGATGCTTCACAACGGACTTAATTTTTATACTGACGGGTCCATAGGCCTCATCGATGTGGAAGATACCGCCAAGGCCATGGTACTACTTATGGACCATCCCGCTATCAGTGGCCAGCGATTCGTTTTGAGCAATGTCAACATGACCTACCGAGCACTCCTTGCACAGTGCAGCGCCCATTTGGGCAGGCCAGCACCTAAACACCGGGCAAGACCCTGGATGCTTAGCGTCGCTTGGCGTGCTGCAGGCGTATTGGCATTTTTTACCGGTAAACGTCCCTTGATTACCCGCGAGACCGCTAGGTCGGCGCGCCAGCGGTTACAGTTCTCTAACCGGAAAATAGTCGCCGCCACCGGGATGGTATTCAAGCCTATCGAACAAACGCTGAAGGAAATTTGTAAAACGTTGAAATAATAACATACATTGGAGAATTACTACATCATTGATTTTGACAGCACCTTCACCCAAGTGGAGGCCTTGGATGAACTGGCCCGTATATCGCTGGCCGACCACCCGGCCAAAGAGCTGGTTTATGAAGAAATAGAACGCCTTACCAACTTATCGATGAACGGCCAGCTGTCGTTCCGCGAAAGCCTTGCCGCACGTGTTAAACTATTGCAGGCCAATCGGGAGCACCTCGCCAAGCTGATTTGGGTGTTGAAAAAGAAAGTATCGCGCTCCTTTTCGCGTAACAAAGAATTCTTCAAAAAGAATGCTGACAGTGTACTGATCGTTTCCGGTGGGTTCAAGGAATTCATCTTCCCCGTGGTAATCCCCTACCACATCAAAAAGGAAAATGTGTATGCTAATACGTTTACGTTTGACGAATCGGGCAACATCACGGGATACGACGAAGGCAACCCCCTGTCGGAAGAGGGGGGCAAGGTGAAGCTCCTGCAGCAACTGCAATTGCCCGGCAAAATCTATGGCATCGGGGACGGCTATTCCGATTTCCAGCTGAAGGAGTCGGGGCTTATCGAGCGCTTCTTCGCCTTTACCGAAAACATCGAGCGCAAAAGCGTATCGGAAAAGGCCGACCATGTAACCCCCAGCTTCGACGAGTTCCTGTACGTGAACGACCTACCACGTGCTATTTCGTACCCTAAAAACCGCATCCTCTGCCTCATCGTGGGTGATGTGCCGGAAATTGCCGCGCACATCCTCAAACGGGATGGTTTTTCCATCCGTACCAAGCAGACTTTCGAAGAGAAGTACGTCAAGGATGTGGGTATGCTACTGTTGGGCAAGGATGTGGTACTGGCTGATGAGCAATTGGCCGGGGCCGATAAACTCAAAGTGATTGGCTACCTGGGCGACAGCAAGCAGCGCGTAAACCGCGAAATCTGCAATGAAAAGGGGATCGTCCTTTTCGACGATAAAAAAAACAAGAAACGAAATAATGAATTCATCCCGCGCCGCATGGCCGAATTCATTAATAAGGGTGACACCTACCTCAGCAGGAACTTCCCCGGTCTGTCCTTACCTAAAATGGACAAGGCCCACCGGCTACTGCATATCCACCGCAACGTGCCGGGGGTGATGGCCCAAATCAACAGGGTTTTTGCAGAGAACAACATCAATATCGTCGCCCAGTTCCTTGTGACCAAAGGCGATATCGGCTACGCTGTAACGGATGTGGAATCGCAGTACGACAAACAATTGCTGCGGCAGTTGCGGCAGATCGACAATACGATAAAATTTAGGGTGCTGTATTAAATGTCCATATCCGGGTAGGCGTGAGGCATAAATCCATCGCTACATCATGCGCGGATACGTCATTGATGGCTTCCACCGCTTCAAATAACGATAATCCGATTTTCCGGACGGTTTGGCGGCATTCGGCCAGAAACCGGTCGTAATACCCTTTGCCATAGCCTACGCGGTTTCCCAGCTCGTCAAATGCCAATAGGGGTAAAAATACCGCATCGATTTCCTGCGGTTGCACAGCGGTTCCGGTGACTGGTTCCGGTATCCCCCAATGGTTCTGCACGAGCTCGGTATTTGCATCCCAAATGAGGTGTTTCATCTCATGCGTACCCGGCTCCGTTTTTGGAAGCACGATGCGCATATCGGGATAGCGCTGCCTCAGCCGACCAGCAATCGCGAAGGTATCGGGTTCTTTGTTGCCGGCAATCGGCAGGAATAGGTGTATTGTCTGTGAAGGCCCGAATTCCAGCGCATCCACTTGCATCATCAATTGATCATGCAATTGATGAAATTTCTCTGTTGAAAGGCCTATCCGCTTTTCACGGTATATCTTGCGCAGTGCTTGTTTCGTAGACGGACCCATTTGGCGCAGCGCTCGAAACTATTTCACGCGCTCCACGTAGGCACCGGAACGTGTATCTACTTTCACTTTATCCCCTTGGTTGATAAAAAGAGGTACCTTGATTTCCACCCCCGTTTCTACCGTGGCATTTTTCAGTGCATTGGTTGAGGTATCCCCTTTTACCGCAGGTTCCGTATAAGTGATTTCCAGTTCCACAGTTGTCGGCGCCTGTGCCATAATCGGTTCTTCACTCTCCATGGCGACCAACACCTGCATGCCCTCTTTCAGAAACCGCGCTGAATCTCCGAAAAGCTGCTTCGGGATATTGAATTGTTCGAACGAGGTATTATCCATCACCACAAAGGTATCACCATCTTCATAAAGATATTGATAGTCGCTGGTTTCCACCCGCGCAATCTCGACTTCCTCATCGGTTCGGAAACGGTATTCGACCAGTTTCCCTGTTTTAACGTTCCGCATCTTGGCTTGGTAGAATGCCCGCAAGTTGCCGGGGGTCCGATGGATGTATTCCTCCACGGATACCAATTCACCATTGAAGCGCAAAATATTACCACTTTTTACATCTGAAGCTTTGGCCATAATCTATCGTATAATACGGTACAAACTTAGATAAAGTTGCTTAAAAACGCAACTTTACTCACATCCAACCTGTTTTCATTGGCGCTCATGAGCGCTTGCGCGGTTATCGTTCTCCGCTGCCGTTAAAAGGCAGCACTATTTCGAAAACATAACAAAGGTTACACCTCCATCAGGAACTCCGTCAGGTTCTTATTCGGGGTAAGGTTCAATTTTTTCCGCAACCGGTACCGCCGAATCTCCACGCCGCGCGTGGTGATGTTAAGTAGCGATGCGATTTCCTTACTGCTCATGTTCATGCGCAGGTAAGCACAGAGCTTCATGTCGTTAGGTACGAGCTCCGGATAGTCTGCCTTGAGCTTTTTGAAGAAATTCTCATGGGCCTCATTGAAACTCTTCTCGAAAACGTGCCAATCGCGTTCGTCGCTACGGGCATCTTCAATGATTTTATTGATTTTACGGAGTTGTTCATTCGATAATTTCCGCCCTTCTCCATCGCGCAACTGAAGCAGCTCATCGTGCACATTGTTTAGCAGTTCGTTTTTGTAGACGATACTCATGGTGGTATTGGCTAGTTCTCGGTTCTTGCTGGCCAGTTCCCGTTCCAGTTGTTCATTCTTTAGCTTAACCAAGCGTTGTTCGTTTTCCTCAGTTTCCTTCGCGAGTATTTCGCGCTGTTTCTTCGCCATGTTGGCCTGTATAAGCTCTCGGTGCTTCCGTATTTTGCGACGGTACCAACTCCGGCCGGCAATCAGTACAATAATTAAAATCAGCGCATACACCACCCAGGCTGGCCAGGAGAGCCACCAAGGGGGATTAATGGAAAACCGCAGCGCAGCGGTATCCGAAACCGTCCCATCGGCGGTCCTTGCGCGCACCTTAAACGTATAGTCCCCCTGTTTCAGGTTAGTAAACTCTTTCTGGGCGGCCTCGCTCCATTCGGACCAGGTGCGGGAATACCCTTCAAGGTAAAATTGGTACTGTAGTGGTATAGCGCTATACCAGGGAAGAGCATAGCTGATGCGGATGTTGTTATGGCGGAATGGGATTTCGGGGTTAGTGTCGATGGTATACCATCGGTCCGAAAGGCTATCGGTGATATTGCTCATTGCCCGTATAAGTGGCGACGGGAGCGCCTGTTTCTTCGCCGTTACCGTATCGGAGGCTTGGTAAATGGCAAAACCATCATCTAAGCTGATGAGGTAGAGGTCATCCCGGACCCGGTTGATACTTTCATAAAACTTCATCATCCGTCCACTGAGGGTGGCAAACCGTGTGGAATCTACCCGGACCTCGCCCTTTGGGCCGAAATAGACCAAGGCGATCCGCGCACGATTGATAAACCAGTACCGATTGCTATCGGCAAGGATTACACGATTGGAAAAAGCGAAAGACCCAAGCTGCCCGTTAAGCTGGTGATAGGGATAAAACCCATCGGTGATTTCATCATGGCGATAAAAACCACTGTCGGTCGCGAATACCGGACTACCGGCCAATGCCAACACATTAACAAACGTACTAGGAGGCAGTCCGCTTGTGGTATCGTATGCCTGCACGTCATTGACTTTCGTTAACGTTGCATCTAATGTGAGGTTACGCAACCCTTTGTAGCCGCTGGCCCACACGTTGGTAGGCGATACCGGCACGATGAACTGGGTGGGGTCGTTGTACCCGCTTACGCGATTCAAAAACTGCCATCCCTGTGTTTTCCGTTCGAAAACGGCCAGGCCGGTATAGGTGCCCTGCAATAGGGTATTCGGCCTGCCGGCAGCCCGTTTGAGTGTCCAGCCACCCGTAACAGGCGATAGTTTCACGAGCCGGTTGCCCGACACCTTGAATGTGCCGTCGTTATGGCCGCACAACAACTCTCCGTCTACTACGGTAAGGTCCCATACCTGACCTTGGGACCCCGCTATTAGCGAAAATGAAAAGGGATGGTAATTTTCATCAACAGACCAAGGGCTATAAAATAGGCCCTGGTTGGTGCCTAAGTAGATGTTGTCGTCGAAAATACGTGCTGCATAAACCGTACCGATACTGCCGGTATTATCTGCATAATAATACAGTGGTGCATTGATTTCAATCCGGTCTATCCCGTTGTCCAGTCCCACCCAAATGTTCCGCTGGTCATCCAGGTGCATGCCGAGTACCGTATTGTTTTGCAAGCCGTTGCCTTTGTGGACATGCTGTACGATATGGCCGGTTTCATCCACCACCACCACACCCTGCAGGATGGTGCCGAACGCGTAGTAGCGATCCAGCACTTTCAGTCCGTTATTGAGTTGCGCGGCCCGCAGTACCCCTTCGGCCGCATTATCCCACTTGCGGATGGTAGCTGTGCTATCCATAAGATACAATCCCGATTTGGATGTGCCTATCAGGGTCTCATTCGCGCCAAACGGCAACATGGACAGGACATTTGCGCCCTGCAATACGTCCTTGTCTTTGAGTGGCACCAGTTTATCGCCGGTAAGCTCATGGAGGCCGGAAGGAATCAACTCGATGAAGATACGGTCACGTACGTGGTGTAGGAAAAGAAACGGCTGGCCACCGCCCTTTACAGGATGGAGGCTATTATCTTCATAGATGTATATCGTCGAAAATGTTTGGAAGAGCACACGGTCGCCATCCACGATGATCTTCCATACCTCATCGTGCGCCTGCTGCTCATCGTCGAGCAGTTGGCTGATCGATTGGTAACGCATCTGTTCATAGCCCGCATCCTCCCAATAACCAAACTCGCCTAAGCCACCAGTGTAAATGCGGCCCGCGCCATCTACCGCCACGCTCCGCACCGTGCTCTTATTAGGCAGCGGGTGAAGCGTCCAATATTGGCCATCAAAGACCAACAACCCATCGGCATTGGCAACATACATAATGCCATTTTCACCAGTAGCTACCGCCCAGTTCTGGTTGCCTGCTTTATAATCCGACTTAGTGTACTGCTGCACCAAAGGAGAGCCGATGCGTTGGATTTCCTGTGCTTGGCCAATAGTGGCCAACGCGGTACAGGCGAATGTAAGAATAGCCGCTCTTATCGGTCTAACCATGTTTTCCGGCATCTTATTTATTGACAAACATAACGATTTCGAAATTGCCAAAAAAACTGCCGGGAACTTCGGTCAACAACTATTCAAAGTCTTCACAATGATTGGTAATATTAAAGGGTTTTTATAGGTATATAATAGGGTTTTCATAGGGACTTCATAGGGGCAAACACTTTTAATATCCTAATTATATATTAATTATATCCGTTTAACTTTTTAATATTATCGAGACATAGTAGCAAGTCGGTCTACAGTCTGTACCAAGACAAAAAAACCGCCTCCGATTCGCATCGGAGACGGTGAACCACAAATTTATATGCCCAAACACACTAAGGCATACTGATACGGCTTTTCTCCTCACTTTGGGCCTCACGGCGGGCGCCGTTTTTGAGGTTCCCAAAGTTGACGGTTAGGGTAAGCCGCGCAACCCTTGTTTCATTTTTCTGATTGATAATGGCGTGCAGGCCGCCAAACCGGGTCCGTACATCCTGCACCCGGGTGTCGAAGATATCGCTTACCGACAATTTCAGGTTCACTTTCTTGTCGTAGAACGATTTGTTCAAGCCTGCATCGACCGACCATTGCGCACCGATGCGGTATACGCTATAAATCAGTGACGAGCGGTAATTCGCCGATGCTTCCGCCGTAAAAGTTGGCCAAATCGTAAAGGTATGGTTACTGCGCAATTGCCACGCAAACTGTCCTTGGTGGAGGTGCTCACCATTCAGCGGCCCATCGAAAGCCATGTAAAAGGCATTCAGGTTGTTATTGGTATCCCACCATTTCAACACTTTCACCGGGGCATTTACGTTAGCATACCAGATGTCTTGCTTGGCCAGGTTATCCCGCGATACCCATGTCTGTTTCGTTTCTTCATTTTGGTTCATCGACTCCGCAATCACATCGTCCGTACGGCTGTAACCCGCACTCAGGTTATAGCGCTGCATGAGCGTGTACGACAGATCGAACGCGTGGGTATATTCAGGCCGCAGGTAGGGGTTGCCCTTTTCGAATGTATATTGGTCGAGGAAGTATTCGAAGGGATTAAGGTTCCCGTAGTTCGGCCTGTTGACGCGTTTACTGTACGAAAGGCCCATTTGATGGTTATCAGAAAGGTTGTAATTCACGAACACACTGGGGAAGAAGTCGATATAGTCGCGCTTGATGCGGTTGCCCAGCGTTATGGAGTTGCCGTCCGAAACGGTGTACTCGCTACGTAACCCTGCTTGGAGGCCCCATTTACCCAATTGGGTATGGTAGTTTAGGTAGGCGGCGGCTACCTGCTCCTCATATACGAAGTGATTGGTGCGGTTCTCGGCATTCTGCCACACCCCACCCATTTGGTTCTCAAAGCGCATGTCATTGTCGGATGCCACGTTGCTGTACTTCACCCCGGCTTCCAGCTTGTTGTCTTTGCCGAAAGGATGGGTGTAATCGACTTTGCCTACGCGGATATCGATGATGGTAGGCATATCGCTGCGCGACAGCAGGGGCTCGTCTTTCAGATCGCCCGAAGGGAGGAAGAGCGTATTGTTGTAGTTGGCTTTGTTATGATTCGAAAAGCGGGAGATGTCGACATCGGCCACCAATTTACGGCCGTTGGTGTCTATGGTAAACTGGTTGTTCACATTCACCGCCAAGCTGGTATAACTACCATCGAAAACCGATGATGTCGTCAGCGTCGAATCGGGCGACAGGATGGTTTGCCCGATGAGTGTACGGCTCGAATTATTATTGTCATTGCCACTGGCGTACCCATTGAGCGATACGCCGATCACGTTGCGGTCGGACGTTTGGTAATCCACGCCCGCGCGATAGGAGTGGCTCGAATTATGCCGTATAAAATCGGTGTATTGTTGGAAATCGGTATTGGATCCGCCGGGCAGGGAAATGGACCGGAAAATATCAAACTCGTTGCCGCCCTTGTTATTCATGTAGCTATAGGTGCCATACACGTTCACGGGCCCTTGTTTGTGGTTCAGGTTGAGCGACGTATTTGCCTTGTGGCCGAATCCGTAACCGGCACCCAATGTCAGGGAACCATTGGTACCCGCCAACCGGTTCTTTTTGAGCACGATGTTGATCATGCCTGCCGTGCCCGAGGCATCGTACTTGGAAGAGGGGTTGGTAATCAGTTCGATGGATTTGATGGTGTTGCCATCCGTGTTCCGAAGGAAGTTGGCCAGTTGCTCCGCCGAGAGGTGGGTTTGCCGGCCGTCGATCATCACCGTGACACCCTGCTTGCCCATAAGGCTAATGTTATCGTCCTTGTCTACCGTTACACCGGGCGAGCGCTCGAGGATATCCATGGCGGTATTGCCCGCCGCCAAGGTAGAGTTCTCCACATTCACTACCAGCATATCGGCTCGCCGCTCCACCAAGGGTCGCTGCGGTGCCGCCACGGTCACCTCATCCAGCACGGTGTTGCCACTACGTAGCACCAATGTACCGATGGTTTTGCTGCCTGCTTCCGACGTAACCGTTATCGGTTCGCTGATCCTATCGTCAAAGCCTACCAGCACCGCGCGGACGCGGTAGCTACCCGGTGCAATGCCTGTAAACGTAAAATCACCCTTTTTGTCGGGAAAGACTGTACGGACAACCGTGGAATCCTGCGCGTTCAACAGGTGTACGGTAGCCAGGTCGAGCGGTTGAACCTGTTCATCAACTACCCGCCCGGTAAGACTCGGCTGCTGGGCGTAAGCCCCAACACTGAAGCTGACGAATAATGCGACTATTGCTATATAAAATTGGTCCATCTTGTTTGTTCTTTGGCATAATCCTCCCTCATCAAAAAGGGACCACCTTTTCAACTAACTGAAAATCAGTAATATTATGTGTTGTTTATTTTAATCTATCGAACAGGCATCGTGCCGATATACCCTTTCGGCATTTTCCGTGTTACGCTCTTGTTTCGTTTGTGAGTCCAAATACTGTCGGTAAGACGCGTGTCGGCATCTAAAAGTTGCATCGTTAACGAAATTAATTTAAAATTGCCACGCTGTCCACGCGGACCGTATCGATGATGACAGGCGTTTCTTCGGGGGCCGGCGGTTCAATGGCACATTTCAATCCGGAGGCGGTCATCACCCATTCTGTCACATCGGGCCGATCCGAGTAGCCATAGTTGTCTGCGCATTGATTGAACGGCAGGTCGTAGATTTGTCGCTGCATGTCCCGATCGATGATCAGCCGTGTGCCTACTGGAATATTCAACTTCATGTAAAGATGTTGATCGCGCATCAGGTCATCATCCGCTATACGGAAATGGCTGCCGAACACGAGCGTGTCGCCCTGCTGCTGGAAGTCGTAATCGATTTTGCCGGCGCGTTCGGCCGCCTTCTCATACGTCGCCCCATGTGCCGAATACTCGTAGGTGAGCGACGGCGCCTGGAGGGAATCCACTTTCACAATGTGCATATATGTCCGGCTCTGACTTTTCAGGATGTTCCGGTTACGGATGACGGCCCGTTGGCGGATACTGGATATCCGGTCTAACGAATCGTGCTGGAGCCGGATCACCGTCATGTCGTTCCTGATCAGCCGGTACGCCGGGCGCTTCTCCAACGGCCGCTCTTCCACCACTGTACTTTCTTCACGGAAATCGTTGAGTGTGCGTGTGCCGTATACGGTGGTGAACCCCACTGCGATCAACCATACGATGAGCAGGGCGAATCCGGTGTATTGCCCCATAGCACTCCGGTTAAACAATATCCGGATGATCAAGGCCACCAAGGCTACGAAAGGAATCACGGCTACCACAAGGGCACTGATCAGCATTGGCGTGCGGAAGTCCGGCTCGATGACATTCAGGGGGAACATGGCCATCTCGGCATCTGAGCCGAAGAAGCCGAAACTAGCGACGATGGCGACCACCAAAACAATCAACCCACCACACAAGCCCATAATTACGAGTACGCCGATTATCTTCATGAATACCACGAATGCGCGTACCAAAAAGCTTCCAGCCGAGTTGAGTCCGCGCTTAATACCCGCCTCGGCTCCGGTAAAATTTGAGCGGAGGCCCTCCATCTCCTCCTGGAAACTGCGTTTGAAATTCTGCAGGTTGGGCGCTTCGCCCCGCATGGCCATGCGGTCGGCCCGCGTACGGGCCAACGGCATCACGATCCACAGGATGATGTATAGCAAGAGCCCTGTGCCGCCAAAGATGAACAGCAGCACCAAGATCAGCCTGATCCATCGCGCTTCGATGCCAAAGTAGTGTCCCAGTCCGCTACAAATGCCGCCGAACACCTTGTCGTCCGGATCACGCATCAGTTTACGATCTCCGCTGTTCGGCGCGAAATCGTATGCTTCGTCGGCCGCATAGCCTGTGTCTGCTTCCTGCCCTTCGGTTTCAAAATCGCTCACCCGTCCCATCTGGGCGGTGACGTCGTTGACATCCTGCATGGTGATGACCTCCTTTTTGCCCTGTACAATACGGTCGTTAAACATCTCCGCAATACGGTTTTCGATGTCGCCCACGATCTCATGGCTATCTGCTGTGTTCCCGAAGTGCCTTTTCACTTCTATCATATAGGAGCGCAACACGTCATAAGCATCCTCTTCGATGTGGAAAACGATGCCGTTTATGTTAATGATGATGGTCCTGTTCATTTTCTTGTGGTTTTATTTCTTTGCTATTTTGCTGTTTGCTATTTATCGTTTGCCTATTTGCTGTTTGCTTCCGGGTCGCTTCCCGCCACATCGTTGGGCACTTCGCCACCCGCTCCCTGCGGCCGTCCTGCCGTAGAGGTCTGCACGGCAAAGACCAGCTCCTCCCATGTGATGTCCAACTTATTGAGCACTTCCGTTCCAGCGGGCGTAATTTGATAATACTTGCGTGGCGGGCCCGACGTGGATTCTTTCCAAACGTAGCTGAGAAGCCCATTGTTTTTCAACCGGGTGAGCAAAGGATATAAGGTACCCTCTACCACCAACAGCTGGGCTTTCTTGAGCTCGCCGATGATGTCTGAGGCATATATCTCGCCCCGCGAGATAATCGAAAGGATACAGTATTCGAGTATCCCCTTCCTCATTTGGGTTTGCGTGTTATCTACTATCATATTGCAAAGATATATGTTTTAGTTTGTACTATGCAATACATAGTAGTATATAAATTCACAACCCGCTGATAATAAGGTTAAAATATTTAAGTCACTATCATCACACCAAAAAAACACTACCTTTTTAAATCAAAAAACCCATCGCAAATCGGTGTGCCCTCCAATCTGCGATGGGTTTCACTTCCGGTATTAGCCCGTGTTATCAGTAACCTGGGTTCTGTGTCAAGTTCGGGTTTACCGCAATTTGCTGGCTCGGTATGGGGTATACCAGCGTGTGTGGCCCGGCATCAGCGGGTTTCTCCTGCCAGGGCTCCAGAAATTTACCGAACCGGATGAGATCCTGCCTTCTCCAGCCCTCCCAGTACAACTCACGCCCCCGCTCATGGAGCAGGTTATCGAGCGTGAGCGTAGCAAGCGGCTCTACGCTCCTATTTTCGCGGATGCTGTTTACCAGCGCACGTGCGTCCGCTTCCGAACCGCTACCGCCGCGCAGGATGGCTTCGGCTTGCATCAGCAACACATCGGCATACCGGAACACCACCCAATCGTTGTTCCGTTGCCCCGAGGGCACACCATAATCGAATGCATATTTCATCACGCGTATACCCGCTGTTTCCAGCGTGTTTCCGGATGTTCTGAGCGTTACCTCCGGTGTAAAGACCAATGGTTGCGACGACGGATTCCTGGCCATCAACGGCGCGTCGGTTTCCAGGTTATACTGTTGGCCCACGAAAAAACCGACGTTGCGACGATTACCGGGGTTATCCATGGTATCTGCTGGGTAATCGTAAGCAATACCCAACCGCTCATCCCCTTCGTCAAACAGGTCGTAGAAACCTGACAACGTGCACCAGCCGTTCCAGCCGCCCGGTGTCATGTTGTAGTGGGCGATGGTATTCCACGTACGATCTACGCTTCCGCCCCGTACACCAAACTCGTTGTAGAGGGTGAAAATGTTCTCCGTGGAAACCGCGTCGTTGTTTGGTGCGAAATTATCGAAGTATTTTCCCGGTGCCGATATGGAATATTCACCGCTGGCCGTGACGGCGTTAGCCAAAGTAATCACCTGGTTCATGTCGGCTGCATCAAACGTCGGGTTTTCGCGATTCAGAAATGTGCCTTTATTGAGGTACAGTTTCATCAGCAACGTCCGCGCCGCATTCTTATTGGCCACATATGCCTCACCTCCACTGGGCAGGCCGTCCATGATCTCATTGAGTTCACTGGCAATGAAATCAATGGCTTCCTGGGTCTGCAAGGTGACGGGCGGCACCTTAAAATCGTCCAAATCTTCACGGTAAGGCACCATGCCCCACAGACTCAGCACGTCATACATGCTCAGGGCGCGGATGAAGCGGGCTTCGGCGGCCTGTCGCGGGTTAGGGTCACTACGCAACACATTCGATGCCTGAAACTGAATGGTCAAAAGGCTATTGAACGTACTGTTCATGAAGGAGTTGTCTTGATTCCACGTATGTTGGTGTATAGCGCGATATACTCCATTATCGTCCCAGTCGCCGCCACGGGTGGGGGCCATGGCCGCATCGCTTGAAATTTCCTCGAGCACCCACCGCTGGTCTTGATGATAAGGTGTGTACATCGCGGTGTATGCACCGGTCAGCAAATCGGCAACATTTACGTTTGAAGTTCCCTGCTCCAATTCACTTTTAAGCTCTTCGTTCAGGTCTGTGCAGGAAAAGGATAAACCCGCTACAGTCCATACTATGATCAGATATATTTTTGAAGTCTTCATGGTTCCAATAGTTACAGTGAAAAATTAACACCAAGCAAAAACGTTCTCGCCGATGGATAAGGGAGGTATTCGATGCCGAGCGAAGGTATCCCGCCCGATGCGCCATCGGTGTTAACCTCCGGATCAAACCCGTTATAGCCTGTAAAGACGAACAGGTTTTGGCCGGTGAGCGACACGTTTACATTACGGAAACCGCCGAGGTTACCTACGTTATAACTTAGCGTGAGGTTTGATAACTTCAGGAAGTCACCCTTCTCCAAGTACCGGGTGGACGGCGCTGCCGAGTTGGATGTCGATTCACCAAGCTGTGTATCGAAAAACGCTTTGCCAATGTTACGGTTCGAGAGGTTATTCACACCCAATACCGTCGCCATCACGTTGTTAAAGAGGTAATGGCCGAATGCGCCGTGCATGTTGACCGTAGCCGTAAAACGCTTGTAGCTCACGTCTGTTGAGATGCCCAATAACGACGTAGGGTTAGGACTGCCCACATAGAACTTATTCAGCGCCGGATCAACTGCCGTACCGATATCACCATCCACCCCGCGGTACATGCTGGTCCCAGTGGTGGGGTCGATGCCCTCAAAGCGTGCCAAGTACCACACGTTAAGCGGTTGGCCGCTCACCATGCGCTGTCCGAGCACACCTGAAAAGCCCTGTCCGCGCAATGCCGCTGTTTCATAGTATCCTAATAAGCCGCTGACTTCGTTCTTCAGGAACGTCGCATTAGCCGCTACGTTCCAGTTCCAGCTATCGTTACGAACCACGGCGCCTACAAGCGCCAGTTCCACCCCTTGATTGACAATTTCGCCATCGAGGTTCACCCATATCCGCCCACTGGGCGCCGGCTGTGCGAGCGTTTGCTCAAACAAGGCATCAGTGGTTGTCTTCCGAAAATAATCGACCGACCCACTAAGGCGATTGTTGAACAGCCCGAAGTCAACACCGGCATTGATGGTTTCTGAACTCTCCCACCGAAGGTTGGGGTTGCCAAAGTTTGCCTGACTTATACTCTGGGCTCCGAAAACATAGCGGTCTTTCGAAGCACCGGACGGGAACTCCTGGTTACCGGTCTGCCCCCAACCCAACCTCACTTTTAGGTCGTTGATATACGTATTCCCTTGCATGAATGCCTCATTAGATACGTTCCACGCGAACGCCAGTGACGGAAAGTTTGCATACTTATTGTTTTCGCCAAACTTGGTAGAGCCATCGCGGCGGAACGTCCCCGTGAACAGGTACCGGTCGGCGTAATTGAACGCGACACGCGCAAAGAACGACTGCAACTCGTTGGTTGGATTCCGATACGAATCGACCGAGCGGTTACTGGCGATTGAATAATCGAGGTAATCGTAATAATCCAGGTTGCCCAAGGGAGAAAATCCTGTTCCGCTTAATGAATTCCAACGCGAGTCGAAACTCAAGTATTCATAGCCTGCCACCGCATTGAGGTTAAGGTCGGTGGAGATATCCTTGTTGAACGACAACGTGTGCGTCAGCTGGTGGTTGGTCTCGAAATCATTTCCGATAAATGCCCCTCCGTTGTTGACCTGGTCGGGATTAATCATTCCGGCAATATACCGCCCTGTACGTCGGCCGGTTTGGCGGGTATAGCTGTATAGCAGTTTATACGCCAATTCGTCGGTAATCTGATACGAAGGCGCGATGCTCGCCAAAAGGGTATTCACCTTTGATAGGTCTTTATGTGCGGCCAAGGAAGTAAGCGGATTGATGAGTTGAGCCGATTGAAAAGTCAATTCCCCATCGTCACCCCGCAGGGGTAACGTGGGATTCCATTGCAACGCCTGGGAAATGATATTTCCCTCAAAACCTACCCCTACATTGATTGGCGCAACATTTTCGTTGGCCTGCGTAGCTAGCAGGTTGACGTCCAATCCTAACTTCTTGCTTTCCAGAAAGCGGAAGCTGCTACTTAGGTTGGCCGTAAACTTCCGAAGGCGCGAGGTTTCAATAATACCGTTCTGGTCAAAGTACCCTGCGGAAACCCGATATCGGCCGTCGTCGTTACCGCCGGATACATCCAGGTTATAATTCTGGGTCATCGCTGTTCGGGTAATCGCATCAAACGCATCCACAGCACCACCGAAGTCGGCTTGGGTGTCATCAGGTGTATAAAACTGTACGGCCTGCCTGAACTCGTCGGCCGAAAGCACTTCGGGTTGCTTCAGCAACGTCGAAAAACCCGATGAGGCAGAGACATTCAATGTGGGCGTGCCGGTTTGGCCACGTTTCGTCGTAATAATAACCACCCCATTTGCTCCACGCGACCCGTAGATGGCCGTTGCCGAGGCATCTTTCAAAATATCCATGCTGGCAATATCGTTGGGGTTAAGGTAGCTGAGCGGGTTACCGCCGTCGGTACCATAAACGCCGCCACCGCCGCCGTTACCCGGCCGGGCCGATGTACCCGACAGCGGGATGCCGTCTATCACAAACAGTGGATTATTCCCCGCGCGGATGGAAGAGTTCCCCCGAATCCGCACCGTGGTAGATCCCCCCGGCTGGCCGCTGTTATTAACCACCATTACACCCGCCGTGCGGCCCTGGATCAATTGGTCGGGAGCCACGATGACACCCTTATTGAAATCTTTGGCCTGCACGGAGCCCACGGAACCGGTAAGGTCGCGCTTGCGGGCGGTACCGTAGCCGATGACCACCACCTCATCCAGGCTTTCACCACTCGATAGGAGGCTAAAGTCTACCGTCTGCACCGATCCCGCTACCGTAATAGCTCGTTCGGCTTGTTCATAGCCGATGTAGGATACCGTGAGCGTATAGTTGCCGTCCGGAACGCCCGTAAACGAATAATTGCCTTGCTCATTCGTTCCGGCCTGCCGGTTCAATTCGACAATATGTACCGACGCGCCCACAAGTGGCTGCTGGTTTTGGTCCGATACTTTTCCTTGTATGCCCCCTGTTTGGGCAAACCCTGGCATGGCCCATAGCAATGCCGATAACGCGCAAACGTAACCGCCCACGCGCCGAAAAAAGAATACAACTGTTTTCATACTAGTGTATAAGTTTGTAATTAATTGGTGTTGACCACGGGTTCGTCGTAATCAAAATCAAAAGCGTAGCGCCGACGGTGTGTCGTCAACACTGCTTCCATAACAATGAAGATAGGAAATTGTTTTTTTTAACAACGTATTTTTAGGACTGTTTCAGCAACCACTTCCTATAGCGGTGGAGGACAAACATCGCTATGCCGGCAATCATAGCGTATGTGGTTAGTAAATGCCCCTGTGGTAAGGCGAGCAGACAAATGAGACAGAATACCACCACGAAGACATATAGGTAGCTAAAATACGGGTGTCTGATGAGGTGCTTTAACCGTTCCATGGCGCGTCTTATTTCGTTACAGGTTCAATACGCAGCCCTACGTCGGCAACGTCGCGCAACGGATTTTCGCGCATGTTCTGCTCGAACGTAAAATGGTAAAGCCCCGTATCTGGAAAATGGACATTTTCCTTGATGAGCTGCTGGTGGGCGTACATACTGCCGGTGCTCCGGCCCAGCCAACGGCCATCGGCCTCGGCAAGGGGTAGTTCAAACCGCTCGGTGGTGTCTTTCATGCCTGGTCCGGACTGGTGTACCAACAGGAAGATATTCGAATACCGGTAGTCGGGCGTATGGCGCAGGTTCAAGTAGATATCGTACCGCCGGCCCACATCGGTAATGTGCGCGGTCAGTCGGGGCTGGTCATCGTAGTACCATGCGTTGTCGGCAATAGACACGTTCTTATCGAACACAGCCGTGTCAGTACACGCTGCGGCCAAGACACCTATCAAAAAAACCAATCGCCCTAACGTCTGTCCGTATTGCATGGATTACTGGTTTGACGATTCTCCAGACGGTTGTGATCCTCCCGGTTTACCACGCCGGTTGTTACCGCGAAAACGCCTTTTCGATTTCGGTTTGCCTTCGCCAGCCGGCGTATCACCTCGTTTCGTGGGCGCATCACCTTTCTTAGCTGCCGACTCTGCACGGGCCGCATTTTCGGGTTTGGGCCCCGGCCGCCGCCCGTCGGGTTTCCGCTTGCCTTTGCTTCGGCGCTTTTTCTTGTTGCGGTCATCCAAGCGGGTCAGGCTATCCTGCCCCACCACATTCTCGTAGTCGTAACTTACGGGTTTCTCCTCCACCACTTCCTCCAGCACCACCGCACCGATTTCTTCGGGTTTCACCCCCTCTTTATTCAGCTGGTGGATTTCCTTCACGCGGTCGGTGGTCAACGGAATCCAGCTTTCCTCACCGGGATAGGTAAACCACATCAATTTTTTGAAGATATCGGTTTTCTGCAAGTATGCCGTTCCGCGCAGCGTTTCTATCCGCTCAATGTTGTTGGGAATATCTTTAAGGGCATCCATGTAGCTATCCAGTTCGTAGTTGAGGCAGCATTTGAGCTTGCCGCACTGGCCTGCCAGTTTGAGCGTATTGAGCGATAAGTTTTGGTACCGCGCTGCGGAGGTCGACACGGTTTTGAAGTCCGTAAGCCAAGTGGAACAACAGAGTTCGCGCCCACAGGATCCGATGCCGCCCAGGCGGCTGGCTTCTTGCCGCATACCGATCTGGCGCATTTCGATGCGGATACGAAAAGCTTCCGCCATCCGCTTGATGAGTTCGCGGAAGTCGACACGTCCGTCAGCCGTATAATAAAACGTCGCCTTTGATTTATCTCCCTGGTAATCGACGTCGCTGATCTTCATCGACAACCCGAGGTCCAACGCCAGCGTTCGGGCCCGATGCATGGTCTCCCACTCGAGGTCTTTCGCCGCCTGCCATTTTTTGATGTCGGCGTCGGTTACCTTGCGGTATATTTTCTTGGTTACGCTTTCGGCAGTTACTTTATTCTTTTTCAACTGTAAGCGTACCAACTCACCGGTCATCGACACGTGACCGATATCATAGCCTCCTGTATTGGGTTCCACGGCTACCATCTCGCCCATTTCAAGGTAGAGATTCTCATGGTTTACGAAAAACTCTTTCCGAGACCCTTTAAACCGGACCTCCACAATATCGAAAGGTTTATAGTTTGTCGGCATGTCCATATCGGCCAGCCAATCGTATACATTCAACTTATTACATCCGCTCGTTCCGCAGGTGCCATGATTCTGGCAACCTGCCGGTGCAGTACCTGCAGTACTACACCCACCGCCGGATGAGCAACCGCTACATCCCATAATTATCGTTATATATAGAGTCCGCCTGTCGGCGGAACGTTTGATACTTATAAATTAAAACGAACTGCAAAGATAAATCTAAAAACATTATCTTCGGATTCGCATTGCGTTCAATGTGATAGTGCGCTTCTTCCAATAGGCGGACCGCTTCTTCCACCTGCTCCAATTGGTACCGCTTGCCAAATTTCTGCACGAAGTCCAATTCGGCAGCCGGCAGGTGGACCATTTGCAGCATATCGGCCTTAAACAATACGGCCTGCCGCATCATATTAAGGGCGTAAAGTAAGAAACTTTTTTGATTTTCGCGGCCCAATTTCGACAATTCCTCGTCACAGACCTTGATGATGTCCGCACCTGCATCCATCACACAGTGACGCAGCCATCGTACCATTAAATCGAAGTAACCGTTATTATCTTCACCAAGCAGGTTGATGGCCTGCTGTAGATTCCCGTTGCTGATGAAAGCTATTTCGTTGGCCTGGTGTGCGCTGACGCCATGGGTATCCACGAGATAGCGGCTCACGCTTTCGTTGTCTAACCGATTAATCTTCACCAGCTGCGTACGCGAGATGATGGTATTCAATATCTTGTCAGCATTTTCGGCCACGAGGATAAACAGCGTGCTTTCCGGAGGTTCCTCAATGAGCTTCAACAAGGCATTGCCCTGGGTATCGAGGTACTCGGGCAACCACATGATGAGCACCTTATATTTCGCTTCGAAGGCCTTTAAACTCAGCTTTTTGATGATGTGGTGGGCTTCGGCAATGTTGATATTGGCCTGTTTGTTCTCCGCGTCTAACTGATCGCGCCAATAGCCCATGCCCATGTACGGATTGCTCAAGAAAGTCTTGCGCCACACATCGGCGAATGTCGCCGCTGTATCTTCCTTATGCTTCGCAAAAAAGGGATAGGACAGGTGGAGGTCGGGATGGATGAGCTTATTGTACTTACGGCACGAGGCACATTCCCCACAGCTATCGGCGGGCTGACGGTTTTCGCAGTTGAGGTATTGGGCATAGGCCACCGCCAATGGCAAACTCCCGCTTCCCTCCGGCCCCAGAAAGAGCTGCGCATGGCTCACCCGATTCTCCTTCACGGTATTGACCAGGTGCCGTTTCACGTCTTCTTGCCCGCCTATTTCCTTGAATAACATACCTTCTTAACTATATCTGTCCATCAGACCACCAGCATTATCTGCTGGCGAGCTCGATTTTTCAAAGGTACGTAAAAGGCGGTAAATTTGCTTACGTACCGACTAACGGCAAGTCATTTTGGCATCACCCTTGCCTTTTCTAAGGTATAATAAAAGGAGACGTTATGAAAACAATGAAGATGATCGGAACATTGGTGGCGGTATCGCTGCTGTTTATGGTTGCATGCGACAAGGACACCAGTCCTGCCGACAGGGACTTGTTTGTTGG
>CAZTJY010000038.1:0-29857 GCA_964613725.1 uncultured Parapedobacter sp.
CGGTACCCTTCCAATGGGCACTTGCCTTTCTGGTAAATTTCATCGCTATCGTGTTTATACGTTAAAGTTATTCAGAAAACACCCAATGCCATGAATTGTTTATAAATTCGCAAGATGGACAGGTTGATCTATTTCGACAACAATGCAACCACGCCGTTAGACCCGGAAGTACTGGAAGCGATGATGCCCTATTTAACCACGCATTATGCCAATGCATCCAGCCTGACACACCGCGCGGGCCGGGCTGTGGCGGCAGCCGTTGATATCGCTCGTGAGCAGACCGCCGCACTTATCGGTGCCTCCCCAAACGAAATCACCTTTACATCGGGGGCTACGGAAGCCATCAATATGGCCATCAAAGGGGTGTTTGAACATTATCAACGCAAAGGCAAGCATATCATTAGCTGTCGTACCGAACACAAGGCGGTGCTGGATACGCTTGCCTACCTCGAAAAGAAAGGCGCTGAAGTCACTTATTTACCGGTAACGACCGACGGACGTATCGACCTGGAGGCATTGGAGTCGGCAATCCGGCCAGATACCATCTTGATTGCCCTAATGTGGGCCAACAATGAGACCGGGGTGCTCCATCCAACAGCTGAAGTTTCCGAGCTTGCCCATAAACACCAGACACTTTTCTTCTGCGATGCCACACAAGCGGCGGGAAAAACAGTAATGGATATCAGTAAAGGCAGTCCCGATATGCTTTGCTTGAGTGCCCATAAGCTTTACGGACCCAAGGGTACGGGCGCACTGTATATCCGCCGGCGTAGCAAACGTATACAAACCGGGGCATTACTGCACGGTGGCGGACAAGAAAACAAGCTACGTGCCGGCACATTGAATGTCCCCGGCATCATCGGGTTGGGAAAAGCAGCAGAAATTGCCCTGCAGCGCCTTAATGAAGAACCACGACGGCTTGCTGTGCTACGCAACACCCTAGAAACCGCTCTGGCCAAGCTGCCGGCTACCGCCATCAACGGGCAGGGTGCGCCGCGGTTACCGCACGTGACCAACATCACGTTCCAACACCTTCGTGCCGACCAAATCATGGTCAACTTGCCGGATATTGCGCTGGCCTCGGGCTCAGCATGCGTGAGTGGTACGCGCGACCCTTCCCACGTGTTGATGGCTATGGGGCTATCAGCAGCGGATGCCCACGCCTCGCTGCGGTTCAGCCTCGGTCGGTTCAATACCGAAACGGAAGTCGCCATAGCCATTGAGCAACTCACCAATACCGTGCAGCAATTGCGAGCATCCTCCCCCGTCTGGCAATTGCATGAAGCCGGACTGGTGGAATAACCACGGTATTTAGGTACGAATCTTGTTGAACCTATTTTATTTTCTGCATATTGGCTACTGAAAACCATATCTTCATCATCGGTGCGTTCGATCGCTTCAACTACGGTGATCTCCTGTTCCCGCTCGTCATCGAGGCACAACTGGCCACGTATGGCCAATCTTTTGACACACGCTACTTCGGCATTATTGAAAGCGACCTCAGTGCGCTGGGAGGTAAACCCACCGATAACATTACGGCATTCTACCGGGCTTGCAGCCAAAGCACGGGGCACACCAGCATCATTGTGGCCGGCGGGGAAGCGGTGGCTGTCACCTGGAGCTCATTGCTGCTGGCGTTGAGCCGGTCATTCAAACGTACCCACCGTTTCCACCACTACCTGAATAAGGTGATAGACCTCAACGCATTTGCACGACGTAGGCTGCACGGCGAAACCGAATTACCCTTCGTTTTCACCGCCTCCGACTTCACCGGAGTAGACCGGGTAATTTTCAACTCACTGGGCGGATCGGAAATCGACCAGACCATCTTCAACCGGTACCGCGGACTCGGTGACAAGTTACGCGGTGTCGATTATTTTGCCGTGCGGGACAAGGCCACGCAGCAGCATTTAGCCGAACAGGGCATCCAAACACAACTTTATCCCGATTCGGCCATACTGATGTCCAACTTTTACCCCACGGCACTACTCGTAGAACGTGTAACGCCGGAAATCGCCGAATACGTTGCTGAAAACCGGCATCGATACATTTTTTTCCAGGTGAAAAACAACCATGCAAAAACAAACGAACAATGCATCGCCAAACAATTGGATGCCATAGCCAGCCAAACTGGCCTTCATATATGCCTCTGCCCCATCGGTAAGGCACTCAATCATGATGACCACCTGGCCCTGAAGCGGATCGCTCCCTTACTGACGCAACCTACCTACCTTGTCGAAAAAGTGACCATTTGGGATATCATGTATCTTATCGCGAATGCCCGGGTATATGTAGGCACCAGCTTACACGGCGCCATTACGGCCATGAGCTATGCCGTCCCCTACGTCGGGGTAGCAGTTCCAAAACTACATAGCTATCTGCAAACCTGGGGAGTAGACAACATAAACCATACAGTTACTTTAAGCGAAATTTACGAAGGTGTCAACCGCGCATTAGCGGTTGGACAATTAGTACTGCAGCGCTCGCGCGATGAACAGTTGAATGCTGCCGAAGCATCGTTTTCGCATATCCGCCAGCTGGTTTTTTCTTGAATGCATGAACCGATATATCCTCACACCTGAAGTACAACATTATTTGACCGAACATGAAGAGGTGTCTCCCGCTGAAATGGCGCTACGGAAAAGCCCATTCCCCGCTGTTTCTTCAGCCGAGTTGGCACAGCAACTGGATAGTAGACAACGCTGCCGTAAAAAATTGCCGCTGTGGTACGGTACGTCGGGTATCTACTACCCCGAAAAGCTATCCATCGAGCAAGCTTCCTCGCAGGTTACAGCGAAACACAAAGCTACCCTTATTCCTGCAGGTTCCGAGGTTATCGACCTTACTGGTGGGTTCGGTGTCGATACGCTCTTCGCTGCGCAACGCGCGAAAGCGGTGACCCACTGCGATATCAATGCCCCACTTTCACAAATTGCCAGCCACAATACGTCGTTGTTAGGTGCGACAAATACCACATTTATCACTGGAGACGGCATCAGGTTTTTACAGCGCCTTCCAGCCAATACGTTTAATGTGGCTTACATCGACCCCTCGCGCCGCGTGGCACAGCGTAAGGTATTCAAGCTCGAAGATTGCGTGCCCGATGTGGTCGCCCTCCAGCATCAGCTGCTCCAAAGCGCATCGCGGGTAATCATCAAATCCGCCCCGCTGCTGGATGTTTCCGCAGCCCTACAGGTACTGGCGCATGTAAGCGCCGTGCATATCATCAGTACGGGCAATGAGTGCAAGGAGCTCTTATTCGTATTGGATCGAGGGCATACCGGAGACCCGTGCATAACCGCTGCGGCATTAACAACCGATACCGTTATATCCTTTTCCTTCACCTTACTGGACGAAAAGGCCGCTGCACCGGCGTTCGGCTATCCCGAGAAATATCTGTACGAACCGGATGCCGCCCTGCTCAAGTCAGGCGCGTTCAAGTTGGCAGGAACACGGTATGGATTAAGAAAACTCCACCGCCACACGCACCTCTATACCGCTAGCAATCCGCACAACGATTTTATGGGGAAAACGTTCCAGATAGTTGACGTGATGGGCTATGGCGACTTCAAGAAGTCGAAGGTCCGGTGGCAGGGAAACGTGAGCACGCGCAACTTTCCGCTTAAAGCGGACACCTTACGTAAGCGGCATCGTATCGATGAAAATGGAAACCACCAATTGTTCTTCTGTACCGGCCCCAACGATGAGCTGTTAGTCATCTTTGCATCAAAATACTGACCACCATTTGTGCCTGATGCCGTTATTGCTGTTCTTTGTAACCATGTATAAACAAATCAAGCTTTCGGCCCTCGATCTTTCGGTTATCATCGAGGGCGGCGATGCTGCCTCGGCTATTGCCCGCACCGTTGAGTCGGCGCGATACGTCGAGCAACTCGGGTATGACCGCATCTGGCTTGCCGAGCACCACAACATGGAAAACATTGCTAGCTCGGCTACTTCGGTACTGATCGGCCATGTGGCCGGCAAGACTGATCGCATCCGCGTCGGTTCGGGTGGAATCATGCTTCCCAATCATGCCCCATTGGCCATTGCTGAACAGTTCGGCACGCTCGAATCGCTTTACCCCGGCCGTATTGACCTGGGGTTGGGGCGTGCGCCCGGTACCGACCAACTGACCGCCGCCGCACTGCGGCGCAACAATCTCGGCACCGCCTACAACTTCCCTTCCGACATCCGTGAACTCCAGTTATATTTCAGTAACGAGAATATCGGTGGCCGTGTACGGGCATTCCCCGGAGAAGGACTCGACATTCCGATATGGATATTGGGGTCGAGTACCGACAGTGCCTATCTCGCTGCTGAGCTTGGTCTACCATACGCTTTTGCCTCGCATTTTGCACCGGCACAGTTCCACCGAGCAATAGCCATCTATCGGCAGCACTTCAAGCCATCGGACAGACTCGATCAACCCTATGTACTGGCATGTGTGAATGTTATCGCGGCCGACACGGACAAGGAAGCGCACGTGTTGGCAACCAGCATGTACCGCATGTTTCTTGGTATTGTTACCAATACCCGCCGACCACTTCAGCCACCTGTTCCCTCAATGGACCCTTACTGGACACCCGAAATAGAGCAAGCGGTTAAACAAATGACAGCATGTACCTTTATAGGCGGCCCGGAAAGCCTGGCACAACAACTTACCACGTTCCTTCAGGAGACCAGCATCGATGAGTTGATGACCACGGGAAACATCTATGACCAGGGGGCCCGGTTGAAGTCATACCGTATCCTCAGCGAGGTGCTTCGGGAGAATTAGCCTATCTTTGCGTACGACAACACGATCACTATGGGATATCGCAGCCTCGCCGAATGTATCAATGACTTGGAACGCCACGGACACCTTATCCGTATTAAGCAAGAAGTAGACCCCTACTTGGAAATGGCTGCCATCCATATGCGCGTGTACGATGCGCAAGGGCCGGCTTTGCTGTTTGAAAACATCAAAGGAAGTCCGTTCCCGGCCGTATCCAACCTGTTTGGCACGTTAGCACGCTCCCGTTTCATGTTCAGGGACACGCTCGAGAAGATTAAGATGCTCGTAGATGTTAAGTCTGATCCGATGCGTGCATTGAAAAAGCCATTTCGGTACACAAACGTAGCCACTACAGCACTGGCTGCCCTACCTAGGAAAGTGACGCGGAATGCTCCTATTTCACACGGTACCACGCGCATCGGCCAACTGCCACAAATCGTCAATTGGCCGATGGATGGCGGCCCGTTCGTAACCATGCCCCAAGTTTATACCGAAGATGTCACCAAGCCAGGCGTGATGAATGCAAACCTGGGCATGTACCGTATCCAACTGGCCGGCAATGATTATATACCCGATACCGAGGTGGGGCTCCATTATCAATTGCATCGCGGCATCGGCGTCCACCAAACAAAGGCCAACGAACTGGGCCAACCGCTGAAGGTAAGTATCTTTGTGGGTGGTCCGCCAGCCCACGCGCTGGCCGCCGTTATGCCATTGCCCGAAGGATTGTCCGAATTGACCTTCGCTGGTGCACTGGGCAATCGGCGATTCCGGTATTTTTACGATGCGGAAGGGTTTTGCATTTCCGCCGATGCGGACTTTGTTATCACCGGAACCGTTTATCCGCAAGATAATAAACCCGAGGGACCCTTCGGTGACCACTTAGGCTATTACAGCCTGGTACATCCCTTCCCACTTATGCGTGTCCACAAGGTGTATCACCGCAAAAACCCCATCTGGTCATTCACCGTGGTAGGGAGGCCGCCGCAGGAGGATACCAGTTTCGGGGCATTGATACACGAAATCACGGGATCGGCCATCCCTCAGGAAATCAATGGCCTCCATGCGGTACACGCTGTCGACGCTGCTGGGGTGCACCCCCTGCTATTTGCCATCGGCAGTGAACGCTATACGCCCTATATGCCGACGCAACGGCCACAAGAAGTCCTTACCATCGCTAACCAGATACTGGGCAAAAACCAGCTAAGCCTGGCCAAATACTTGTTCATTTCCGCCCATCAAGATAATCCACAATTAGACATCCACGATGTCACGGCTTTCTTAAGCCATGTGTTTGAGCGGATTGATTTGGAGCGCGACCTCCACTTCCATACACAAACGACCATCGATACCTTGGATTACACGGGCGATGGATTGAATGCCGGCTCCAAAGTCGTTTTTGCAGCGGTTGGCGATAAAAAGCGTGAACTAGCCACTGAATTACCGCACGGCTTTGCCCTGCCGCAGCCATTCCGAGCTTGCAAATTGGCCTTGCCGGGTATTGTCGCTGTAGAAGCACCGGCTTATATTGACGAGGCTACCGAGCATAGGCGCATAGAAACCTGGTGTCATGAAGTCCGTGATGTCGATTTCGGAGGTATCCAGTTACTGGTGCTTTGTGATGACGCTGCATTTACGGCGACAAATGCCGATAATTTCGTCTGGATAGCCTTTACCCGCAGCAACCCCTCACATGACATCTGGGGCGTGAGCAGTTTTATCCGCCATAAGCACTGGGGATGCCGCGGCCCACTGATTATCGATGCGCGCAAAAAACCGCACCACGCACCCGAACTGATCAAAGATACCAAAACGGAAAGACGGGTGGACGCGTTGGCCGTACAAGGTGGGCCACTACATGGCATTATATAAAGAAAGCCATCTCGCGCAGACGAGATGGACTTTCCATCATATTAACACATTAAATCAAAAAAACTATCCTTTATAGCGGAACCACTTAACCAGTTCCTTGTAACTGGCTTTCTTGCCGTACATCAAGATACCGACCCGGTAAATGCGCCCCGCTACCCAGGTAGTAAGGATAAAGCCACCAACGAGTAACGCAAATGACAAGGCAATTTCCCATATAGGTACGCCAAATGGCACACGGACCAACATGGCTATAGGAGAGGTAAACGGTATCATACTCAACCAGAACGCCAACGGGCCGTGCGGATCGTTAACCAATACCCCGAACGACAGGATGTACGTAAATAGTAACGGTATCGTAATGGGAAGCATAAATTGTTGGGTTTCCGTCTCGCTGTCAACGGCCGATCCTACTGCAGCGAACAGGGCGCTATAGAGCAGGTAGCCTCCGAAAAAATAAAGCAAAAAAGTGATAATAATGGTTTGGAAATCGACTTTACCTAATTCGTTCGTAACCTTTCCAACCATCCCCATCTCTGAACTTACCATTGCCGTTGTCTCATCGCCGGCTACCAGTTGTTGGTTTTCCACCTGCGCTTGCATACCCTCGCTCCCCATTATCCCGGCACCAGCGATGCCCATCAAGGCGGATGAAAGCACAATCCATAGGATAAACTGCGTAAGGCCAACCAATCCAATACCCAGGATTTTCCCCATCATCAATTGAAAAGGTTTTACGGACGAAATGACGACTTCCACAATCCGGCTGTTTTTTTCTTCAATGATACCTCGCATTACCTGCGATCCATATAAGAAAAGACAGATGTACACCAATATCGAAAGGGACATGGCGATTCCCATTGCAGCACCGGCGCTGCTATCCTTTTCGCCTTCCTCCGTGATTTCTTTGGCAGAAAGATGCACTTTTGGGCTGATGCTTTCCACGGTCGCCCTATCTATCCCGGCGGCTGCGTAAGCCTTGTCGCGAAGCACCTCTTCCAACTGATCGGTGATTTCGTCTTGCACCCCGAAACTGACGGTTCCTTTAGCGTAAAGCTCGACCTGAGACGTCGCGGATACGTCGGCCGGAACCACCAAGAGGAATATCTTTCCCTCTTCGGCCAATATCCGTTCCTTTTCGGCAGCGACATCATTGGAAGTTTCCAAGAATGTCACGCTCGCCGTATTAGCCACGTTGTCAGCAAAAACGCCGCTTTGATCAATCATATACACCGTAGCATCGTTACTTTCGAAGCTTTTGGCCGTAAGGTAGATTGTCAGTGCATAAATGCCAATAAGGAATAGCGGAACCAAAAAAGTAACCAATAGAAAAGACTTTTTCTTAACCCGGCTTAGGTATTCGCGTTTGATAATCAGTAATATCTTGTTCATTATTGGGCGTCGTTTATGGGTGTTTCGGTTTTAGCGGTTACTTCTTGCACGAAAATATCGTGGATGCTCGGAATGACTTCCTTGAGTTCATGGATGTGTACAAGGGGGATGAGGTAAGCAAGTACGTCGTTGATGGTTTTACCCTCCGCTACCTGTAAGGTGAGTGTCGTATTTTCCCCTGTCTGTTCTTGGCTTTTAATATCAAATAGACCGGCTATATCGTCGAGTAGCTTTTCTTGATGGAGGTATTCCACACGGTACGTGTTCGTACGATAAGTATCCTTGATTTCTTTCACCTTTCCATCCAAAACTTTCCTCGACTTATTGATGAGGACGATGCTGTCGCATAACTCCTCGACCGATTCCATGCGATGGGTGGAAAAAATAATCGTCGCTCCGTTACGATTCAGGGAAAGAATCTCCTCTTTGATAATATTCACGTTTACCGGATCGAACCCTGTAAACGGTTCGTCTAGAATAATCAAATCCGGTTGGTGCACCACCGTGGCGACGAACTGTACTTTTTGTTGCATGCCCTTGCTGAGGTCTTCTACTTTCTTGTGCCACCAGCTCTGCATCTCCATTTTCTCGAACCAATGTTTGATTCGGTCAGTGGCGTCACTCCGAGACAGCCCTTTCAACTGGGCAAGGTAAAGCATCTGTTCCCCGATTTCCATCTTTTTATATAATCCTCTTTCTTCTGGAAGGTAGCCGATGCGGCTAATATGGTTGGGATTCAGCCGTTCACCATCGAAATAAATCGCTCCGCCATCCGGGGCTGTAATCTGGTTGATGATTCTAATCAATGATGTTTTGCCCGCGCCATTAGGTCCCAATAAGCCGAATATACTCCCGGTTTCTACGCGGGTAGACACATCATCTAGTGCCCGGTGATTGGCATATTGTTTTACAATATTCTTAATTTCCAGCATAGTGTGTTTTGTGATTTCTTTTGTTAGACACACATAAGCTGCGATTGTTACACGCTCTTCGATCCGCTTCACCGATTATCGGCATAGCTGACCATCAATTTAGGAGCTGGTCAAACAACAGCGACACATAGTACATGCCACCCACCGAAGGGTTACCCCAACTCGTGGTGTATAGTTTGCTTCCGATATTGGTGCCGCCCAGCTTGACGATGGACTTGATGGCCGGTATTTTTTTGCTTACCTGTGCATCGAATGTGGAATAAGCGGGAATCATGGAGTACCCACCTATGTTGACAGCTGGCGTGCCTATGGAGCCATTCCAAAGGAATTCCGTTTGGTGACGGAACGTAAGTCCAAACCCCCATCCCGTGCGGTTGATGTCGCGATTGGAAAATCCCACATTGAACCGATATTTCGGCGAATTGAAAAATGTGATGAAAGCAGGGTCCTTTTCCCCCAATTCGTCATCGTTGAGCAATACATTCTGCGTTACGTTGCCCGTAAGGGTAAAACTCCCTCCAATCAAATAATCCAGACCAATGCCCCAGCCCGAGTTTTTGAGCACCTGCGGGGCATTTACCGGCATGCTGTACACGTTTCTACGCGTAGGATCGGCCAAATCCGCAACTGATCCGCTCGGATCTTTCAATTGCACCAAAACAGTAATTCCCTCAAAGGTGAGGAAACGATTGTAATAATAATACAGGTCGACAAATAAACGATTGTCGATGACGCTTTTATAACCTACTTCATAGGTCTCTACCTTTTCGGGCTCCCACTCCTTGAATTGGTAGGGTGCAATGTTCCCGCTTTGGATATCTGAAAGTGCATACACCGGATTGCTAATCATGTCGTACCGTTCGCGAAATAGCGGTAGGCCACCAACCAGCCGTGCCTGGGGTGTCAATAGATCGATGTATTGATTCTGCGTGGTCGGTATGCGAAAACCCCGCTGGAATGATGCCCGGAAGTTGTGGTTGTCAGCAACGGTAAGTACCCCCGATATACGGGGACTGAACTGTCCTTTGAAGTTTTCATTTTTATCGTAACGTATTGATGCTGTCAACTTGAACACATCATTGAAATTGCGACCAGCCTGCACATAGCCCCCCCATTCCCGAATATTGAATTCGTTATTGTCTTCGTCTCGTGCAAAGAGCGTTCCTTCCGAGTTAAGGTCGTAGATCCGATAGTTCGCCCCGGCGATCAGCTCAACGATAGCCGGATCAATCTGCTGTTTAAAATTAAACATACCTTCAGCGTGGTACATATTTGAGCGGTCGAGGAAATTGGCACCCGCCGGAATTGCCCGCGTTTTGATGTCGGCCATCGTTTCTTCGAACGCTGTGCCTCCCGGCAGGAACATTTCGTCCGCTGTTTCCAATGCGGGTGCCATGGCGTCAGCCATCCATCCGGCGCGATTTGCACCCGCATAGGTATTCGCCGAATTTTGGGCGATACCAAGGGCCGTGCCGTGGTCAGCGCCATCGCCCATTGCCGCCCCGTATGCCGTCAAAAAGGCACTAGCATATTGGGTATAGGCATTTTGTACAAATGAAGGGGCGCCCGCACCAATGGCGGTTTGCAGGTACCGTTGGCTCATCAAACTACCCAACACACCGAGCGCATGGGCATCACCCGAATTCTCTCGGGTAGTATATCCCCGCACGAAGAAATTGTCACCCCGTAGCTCCGCTTTATACTGTCCCAGCGTAAAGTTCTGGATATTATATCGGTCGGCGGCAGTATATACTGTAGAACCCTTGCCCCAATTGGCCTGTAGGATGGCTTCTACCTCATCGTTGATGCGATAGTGCAAGGCGGCGTTGAGCTTGAGGCTCTTTGTCGGATAATCTGTCAGCTGCTGTTCAGCGTACCCGGGAGCAGGCTGGTAATACGCCGGCACCATGTTCTGGAAGATGTCACGCGCGGCACCAAGTTGTTGCTGCGGGTCCGAACCGGCAATAAACTGCGGCAGTGTGGCATTGCCGATCTGAGGGATGGGCGTGGTGTATATCGCCCCCAACGCAGCCGAAGAACCACCAGAACCATCCCCTGGCATGCCATTGGCATATAAGATATCATAAAGATTTGCTCCCACATCGCCATACCAGTTGACCCCATCGTACGTGGGGTTGCCTTGCGTATTGCCCGTATTGTTTTCGAGGTTGGTATTATTGGTGTAGCTTTGGTCACGGTAATCCGTCGCCTGCCAGTCCTCGGCCTTGAGGTAGGCGATATTGGCTTTAAACGCAAATTTATCGTTGAAAGCCTTGGCGAAACGCACGGCCACATCATAAAAGCCGGTTGTTGTCTGCGTACGGTTGGATGCAACCATCAATCCAGTTTTCACATAGGCACTCAACCCTTGATACGTAAACGGCGATTTACTGTTCATCAATAGCAACCCGTTGATGGCATTGGGGCCATACAACGCCGATGCTGCGCCGGGAAGGAGCTCAACACTTTCGACATCCAACTCTGACATGCCCACCACATTGCCCACGGCGAAATTCAATCCGGGTGCCTGATTGTCCATGCCGTCCATCAGTTGCACCAACCGAGTATTCCCGTTAGATCCGAAACCGCGCGTATTAACCGATCGGAAGGTCAACGATTGGGTGCTCATTTCGACGCCTTTTAGGTTTTGGAGCGCATCATAGAAACTAGGTTGCGGACTTTCGCGGATACCGAGCACGTTCAGCTTCTCGATAGAAACCGGCGACTGCATGACGTTTTCCTCGATACGCGAAGCAGACACAACCACCTCCGAAGCCATAACCGTCTGCTCCTGCAGGACAACGGTTAGCGCGTCGGAACTCGCGGAAACCGTAATTTCCTGCGATGCATAACCGAGCGATGAAACCTGCAACGTGACTGGCAATGGGTCATTTAGCCGTATGGAAAATTGTCCCGCATCGTTTGTGGTTGTCCCGACTATCTTGCCCACCACCTGGATGCTTACCCCGACCAACGGTCGGCCCAGGGGGTCCGTAACCGTTCCCGAAATGATTGTCTGTGAAAAAACGGGAAGAAAACAAAGTTGAAGCGCAAATGGTAAAACGTACCATCCAAATCGCCTGTGAATCGAAATGTGTGCCATGGCGTTTTAGTTATAATTGGATTACAACAATAGTACAAAAAAATTCGCGATACACGACGTTGCAAATTAACATTTTTTAACACCCGCCACATTAAACTTTCATGGTTGAGAACGCTCTCACTAATAACAATGCCCATCGACATAACGCCGTATAATAGAAAAGACGGTAAGCGATGGCAGCAAACAGAAACGACAATATCAACGGATAAAGGAGGACATCATGAAAAATGCAGCACTTACTACACTCTTAATTTCAGGGATGGCGTTTTCGGTCTTGGCGCAAGACCACAAGCAACGGTCGCCAAAGCCTGCCGAAGAAATCGCACAGATGCGCACAGACCATTTGACGGAACAACTGGCATTGACGGAAGAGCAACAACAAGCGATATACGCACTGAGTTTGGAGAATGCCAAAAAAATGCAAGCGGCACATAAGGAACGGACCGCCAAGATGGCCGAACGGCGTGCCGAAATGAAAGCGTCGCAGGAGCGCTTGAACGAAATTCTCACGATTGAACAACGTGAATTACTTGAGCAACAACGAGTCGAACGGGCGGAGAAGATGAAATCGATGCGGGATGCCCGAAAGAACGGTAAATTCAAGGATGAACGGTTCAACAGAGGCAACCGCAACTTCCATGGAAAAGCGGAACGTGACATGGCAACCGAAGCAGCACGCGAAGCAACGAAATAACGATTCATATTTTTGGTTAAGTTTGATGATGAGCGCCCACTCCATCTTTTGATGGATGGGCGTTTTTTACTAAGTTTGCCCCGGACCAATTAAAAAACGATGCAACGAATCAGCGTTATTGGATCGGGTACGATGGGAAACGGCATTGCCCATACCTTCGCTCAATATGGATTTGAAGTGGCATTGATAGACATCAACCCAGCTTCGGTAGCAAGGGCGCTTGCGACCATCACCGGTAACCTTGATCGCCAAATCAAAAAAGAAATCATCACGGAATCGCAAAAGAAAGATATCCTCGGCCGTATCGCTACTTTTACGGATGTAAGCAAGGGAGTCCGTTTTGCTGATTTGGTGGTCGAAGCTGCCACCGAAAACGAACAAGTAAAATTGTCGCTATTCGAACAAATTGACAACCTGTGCCCCGAACATACCATCCTTGCAAGCAACACATCATCCATTTCAATCACCAAAATAGCCGCTGCCACCCAGCGACCTGAACGCGTGATTGGTATGCACTTCATGAATCCCGTTCCAATGATGAAACTGGTGGAAGTTATCAAGGGGTATTCCACAACGGTCGACACAGCAAATAAGGTAATCGCCCTTACAAAACAACTGGATAAAGTGCCTGTGGCGGCAAACGATTACCCTGGCTTTGTGGCGAACAGAATCCTCATGCCGATGATCAACGAAGCGATTTACGCACTATATGAAGGGGTTGCAGATGTAGAAGCCATAGATACCATCATGAAGTTGGGGATGGCACATCCCATGGGGCCTTTCCAATTGGCCGATTTCATTGGCTTGGACGTGTGCGTTGCCATTCTCCGGGTGCTGCATGACGGTTTCGGAAACCCCAAATATGCACCATGTCCACTGCTCGTCAACATGGTCACCGCTGGCAAACTTGGGCGTAAGTCCGGACAGGGATTCTACACCTATTAGGCGCCGGCGTAAGTGATTCGTCTCTATTCCAACCCACTCACTCCACCCGAAACCACTAGTTTCATGGCATCCGTAGCGCTCATAGCCAATGGTTTCACCCGTTCGGCTTTCACAATGACGACCTGTCCGGCAAAAGAATAAGAATACGGGAAATAAACAACGACTTCGCCTTCCAATCCGATTTTACCCACATCGCGTTGGGTAAGAAATCCCACTTTTTTCAATCCCGTTTCATTCACCTCAACCAATACAGGTTCATTGAATTTCTTAGCATCACCCACAAATGCTTCCGTGAAATCCTTGATTGACGAATATAACGTATTGAACAGAGGGATTCGGTTAATCAGGTCGTTGAACCAGTTGTATATGGGTGCTGTGACCACATTGGTGAATACCATTCCCACGATTACCAATCCGACGATAACCGTTAGTATGCCTAAGCCCGGCACGTAGAGTGGCCTGCCCGACTCGTCCTCCCAAAACCAGCCGCTCAGGTTAAGTGCCGAATCGATGCTGGCCACAATCCATACAATCAAGAATAATGCGCCAGCTAGCGGCAACACGACCAAGGTACCTTTGATCAAATAGTTAAAAAAGAGGCGTAACGTTTTATTCTTCATGTGTTAGTGATTAGTCGCTTGTCGTAAGTCGTTTGTCTCTTGTTCGACATTTCATATTCCATATCTCATGTCTCGTAATAATAAACGCGTTTTACACGCTGGGATATGCCGGTGAGCAGTTCATAGGGGATTGTGCCAATAGCTTCCGCTTGCTTCTCGATATCGTCAAACACGATCACTTCATCACCAATTTCGGCATTGATACCGTTCAAGTCAAGCATCGTCATGTCCATACAGATATCGCCGATAGTTGGGGCTTTTGATCCGTTTACCAACATATACCCCACCCCGTTACCAAAACGCCGGTCGTAGCCATCTGCATAGCCGATATTGACAGTAGCAACGACGCTGTCTTTCGTAACAACGCCATGCCGTCCATAACCTACGCTATCATTTGCCGGCACGTGCCGCACTTGTGTAATCACCGTTCTCAACGTGCTCGTTTGCTGTAGTTGCAAATCATTGTCGTGCCGTTCCCCCACGCCATATAGGCCGATACCCAACCGCACCATATCCAGGTGTGCTTCTGGCCAACGTCGGATAGCGGCCGAATTGGCAATGTGTTGGAGTACGGGATAACCCAATCCGTTTGTCAATACATCTGCAAATACCTGAAAAGCGGCCAGTTGCCCCAACGTAAATGCATCATGTTCCTCATCCTCGGCTGCGGCAAGATGTGAAAACACCGACATAACCTTAACAACAGCGCTAACGTCGTTGAGCCGCTGTGCCAATTGGGCAGCGTCGGCGGTTGGGAAACCTAAACGATGCATGCCGGTATCGACTTTGATGTGGATGGGATAATCGTCAACGTTCATCGATACCAATGCATCGATTAACGCGTCCAACACGGTAAAGCTATATATTTCGGGTTCTAAGCGATGCGCAATTAAGGTGCTGAAAGACGCCGGACGCGGATTCATCACCATAATGGGCACCCAGATACCGGCCTTGCGAAGTTCAACTCCCTCATCTGTATACGCCACGGCCAGGTAATCCACTCGATTAAATTGGAGCAGACTAGCGATTTCGAAATCCCCACTGCCATAAGAGAAGGCTTTTACCATGGCCATCAATTTCACGTGCTTGGGAAGCAAAGACCGGTATTGGTTCAGGTTATGCTCAACGGCGCTCAAGTTTATTGCCAGTTCCGTGTCATGTACTTTGGCCATCAATGCCGCACTGACCCGCTCAAATGCATATCGCCGAGCACCCTTAATCAGAATGGTTTCGTCCTGGAAAGCCAGTTTCGGAAACGCGGCAAGCAGCGTGTCGGTATCGATGAAAGACTGGTGTGCTATTCCATTGTAATTTTCGGTCAGTTTGCGCAACGTAGGCCCTACGGTAACAAGGCGATTGACATCACTGTCCCCCAGCAACTTGAATAGCCTTGTATAAATTTCATCTTCATATCCAGTGGCTCCAGGAAGGTCTGATAGAATCAATGTTCTTGTGGGATACCGATGTTGCTGCTTCAGGAAATCAAGTGCAATCGCCAATGATGCCAGGTCGTTACTATAGCTATCGTCAATCACCGTACAGTTATTGATGCCCTTCTTCATTTCCAATCGCATCTCCACGGGTTGCAATAGGGCCATCCGTTCTTCTATTACTTCCTGCTTGTAACCCATAGCCAGTAATACTGCCCAGCAGCAAAGTGCATTGCTTCGCGAGGCGGCATCCATAAAAGGAATAACAATAACAACGTCCCTACCGTCATACCGTGCCCGGATCACGCAACGCCGGCCGGCAACCGTATGATGGCTAAGCACCGTTAACCGTGCATTCTCCCGGCCCCATGTAACCCGTATTCCCGCCGAAGGGACAGGTACCCCAGCCGTATCGGCCGGCGAATATACCGCTTGATCGGTACCTCTGAACAACACCAACTTTTCAGCTATCTTTTCCTCCCGAGAAAGAAAACCATCATCGTGCGCGGGCCCGATTGTCGTCAATATGGCCATGTCCGGTCGAATCATTCGATGCAATGTCTCCATTTCCCCTGCCCTACTCACCCCCGCCTCAACAATGGCCAACTCATGGGTAGCATCCATCTGCCACAGCGACAGCGCGACACCGATTTGGGAGTTGTAGCTCTTCGGGCTCCGGGCGATGCGATAATCGGGAGCGAGCAATTGTGTCAGCCATTCCTTTACCACAGTCTTGCCGTTGCTGCCGGTAATACCAAGTACCGGATAGGCAAATCGCGCACGGTGCGCCGTAGCGAGTTCCTGAAGCGCCAACAGCGTGTCTTTGACTATGATAAAGTTCGCGTCATGAAATCGCCCAATCTCGCTCCAGCTATCGGAAACGACATAATTGCGTACGCCAGCCGCATAGGCATTGCCGATATACCGGTGGCCATCCCTCCGATCGACCAAAGCGAAAAAAAGCCCATTAGCCGCATCCACCACCCGACGGCTATCGTATAGCAACGTGCCAATGGTGGCTGTCTCATCATCAAAAGAAACACCCACGGTTTGTATCATTTCCGAAACCTGCCGGATGGTATAAAGTCGTGTATAGACAGCCATGCCACGAATTTCAACATTTTTTGGGTACTGCGGGAATTTTTTACCATTTTGCTGGTATGGACGATCTCTCCGGCCCAAGCCGTAAAAAACTGACCCCGGGGCAAGCGAAGAGCAAGGCCGAAGCTTATTGTGCCTACCAAGAACGCTCCCAGCAAGAAGTGCGCGATAAACTCTACCGATGGGGGTTACACCGCGAAGCGGTAGAGCAGATCATTGCCGAGCTCATTACGGATGGCTTTTTAAACGAAGAGCGGTTCGCACTGGCCTACGCCTCCGGCAAATTCCGGATGAATGGGTGGGGAAAACATAAAATTAAGGAAGGGCTGATGCAAAAATCCGTTTCGTCCCCCCTTATCGGTGCCGCGCTGGCCAGCCTCGACGAACAGGAATACCGCGAAAAACTCAGCAACCTGTTACAGACGAAAGGACGAATTGAAAAGGAAAATCATCCGTATAGGCGAAAAAGCAAGCTAGTGCGCTACGCGTTGAGCAAAGGGTACGAAAGCGAACTCATCTTCGAGTTATTGAATGACAATGACTTGTGATTTTTTGCAAAATTTATTTGACAGAAGTCGAAAACTCCACTATATTTGCATCCACAAACAGCAAGCGAAAGTAGCTCAGTTGGTAGAGCGCAACCTTGCCAAGGTTGAGGTCGCGAGTTCGAACCTCGTCTTTCGCTCGAAAACCCCTCACTATTTTAGCGAGGGGTTTTTTCATTCCATAGGACGGAGTGCGAACCAGTAAAAAATCAAATTATTCCCAACAACTATACGTCGGTTTCAAAATAAGTTCGTAGTATTGGTGTCCAAACGAACTATTAAAAAACATCACATTAGTTTTTAAACATGAAAAATCCGAAAAACTGGTTAACTGTTGCTTTTGCGGTCGTATTCTTGACTGCATGCGGGTCCGGGCAAAAAAATGATGACGGGCAAGACTCCACCGCCACCGAACCCGTGGCTGAAAACGACGGATGGATATCCTTATTTGATGGGCAAACCACGAATGGTTGGCACACCTATTTGCGCGATACCGTTTCCGCAGCTTGGACCGCGCAAGACGGCGAACTTCGTTTCAATCCCGATGTGCCGCGCGAGGAACGTGGCGACATTGTGACCGACGCTGAATATGAAAACTACGAACTCGAATTGGAATGGCAAATCTCATCAGGCGGTAACAGTGGCATCATCTTTAGCGTCCGCGAAGACGCTCAATTCAGTGCAACGTACCAGACAGGTATCGAAATGCAGGTGCTAGATAACATCGATGCCGGTGATAACAAAATTGAAAATCATCTTGCCGGCTCGCTGTATGACATGATTGGCAGCAAAGAAGTATCGCAACCAAAGGCTGTAGGCGAGTGGAACCAAGCTCGTATCCGTAAAAACAACGGGCAAATCACGTTGTGGCTCAACGACGTGGAAACTGCTGATGTAACGATTGGATCCGCTGAATGGGAACAGGTGTTGGAAGCTAGCAAATTTAAGGACTGGGAACATTTTGCCAAATATCCGAAAGGAAAGATCGCCTTACAGGACCATGGCGACGTGGTTGCTTACCGTAATATTCGGATTAAGGAACTATAGCAGCGTCTATATCGCACTAAATCCCCAGCCGTTGAAACGTGCGACTGGGGATTTTTTTTTCAGTCCGGACGCCCGGATAATTAATCCAACCCTACTGTCCAACCTTTGGCCCAGTCAGGCACATCGATACCAGCACCAGCACCGGTAGCATCCGATTTCTCAGTAAACACACCGTTTACACCAGCTTCGCTGCCATCGGTCTTTTTGCCCTTGGCCTTCACAGGGACGTCGATAAACCGAACATTCACCGCTTTCAATGAACCATCGGTTACAAATGAAATACCTTCGTCGTGTTCTACATCAAAACCGGTGCCCCAGTTAGCTAAGACCACATTTTCAAAGCTAGCTTTGGTTCCAACGCGTAATTTGAGGGCTTGGTTTTCACCGCCTGCACCGTTTCCAATTAACGTCAAGTTCTTGATGGTCGGATTGGAAACCGGTGTAGCTGCATGGTTACTACTATTGTTATCTGCCTCAATACCTCTGTTGCCCCCGTTCGTACGGATACCAAACCAGTTTTCTCCATTGCCGGTCCAGCCTTCCGTCCAGTCGAACAAGTCGTCACCTACCAGTTCCGCATCAAAGTTTGATACGATGAGATTTTTGACATTGACCGTACCGCCAAACCACTCGAAACCGTCGTCAGAGCCTTCATGCACCTGAACGTTTTCAATAACGGTACCATTCCCCACACCGAAAAGTGAAAGGCCATTGAATTCTTTTTCGCTGGTATAGGAATAACCGGAATACTCAATCCTCAAGTACTTCACCGAACCAGAGTTGTCGTTTGCGTTTGTTCCGCCGTAATCCAAGTCACCAACTTCCGATTTCGCCGTTTTCCCTTTGTTAATGGGAGCTGCGCCACAAAGCACCAAACCGCCCCAAGCACCGGGTTGCTCTTTTTCTGCGGTGAAGACAACAGGGTTAGATGCCGTACCTTGCACATCGATTTGAGCGCCACGAGACACCCCGATATAACGGACCTGATCGATGTCTTTAGCCTCGACAACCACGCCTGGCTTAATAACCAATTTAGCCCCTTCTTTTACCACGAGCGCACCGGTTAGTTTATACGTCCCGGATTCAAGCACAACCTCACCTTCGGTGATCTCGCCTTTTAAATCGTCGCGATTAACCACAAACTCTTTTTTATCATCCGTATCCGGTTCGGGATCGTCCTTGCTACACGAAGTAACAACCACAGCACCTACGAGGGCTGTAACGCCCATCATCCATCTGAATGTCTTTTTCATTTCCATGTTCATTCTTTTTTGATCTTCTTAATTTTGATACAAAACTGTATATTAATAGTAACCTTGCTGTTAATCAGATATGATTAAATTGTTAACTAGATATGGGGCAAATTAAAGTTGATAAGTTAGCCCTAAGGTGAAGAACCGTCCTTTTCTATAGGTGAGGACTGGCACGTGCCCACTTGCATTCTCCTGTATTCGGCGGTACTCGGGATCAAGGATGTTCCGTACCACCAGATTAGCTCCGACCCGCTGGCTCACCTTGCTCCGCACGATGAAGTCAAGCGTACTTACCCCTTTGTCAACCAGGTTGCCCTTTTGTTCATTACCCAGCGCAAATACCTTATCGGAGAAGTAGGAATATGCCACCGTAGCCGTCATATTACCGTCATTGCGCCACCGTTTCATATAGGTCAGGTCAGCATTTACCAATAAATCGGAAGCTCCGGCAAATGTAGATTTATTGTACGTAGGGCGTATATCGAATACGGTCTCACGCCTAACTTTCGCTACATCGATTTTCTGATCGGTATACATATAGGCCACGTTCAGACCGGCAGACAACAAATCCCGCTCCTGATTGAAGTGCACGAGATCTTTTTTGGCTTCCAACTCCATTCCAACAGCGGTACCTACGTCGCCAATATTGACCCAGGAAATATCGTTGGCCGTTGCCTGGACATTAATTTCATTGATAGGGTTGCGGATGTATTTTCCGAATGCCGCTACCGTAACCAACTCTGACGACGACGGGAACATCTCCCATTTAAGGTCAACATTATAGTTGTCTGAAGGATAGAGATGTGCGTTTCCCTGCTCGGGTGTCGCGCCATCATCAAAAACGAATGGCGCAAGTTCTTTAAACTGTGGCAACGTGTAGGTTTTGCTGGCACCGAACCGGATATTCTGCTGTCCGTTCAGCTCGTATTTCAGGTTCAAATTAGGAAGAAACGGATTTTTTGTAAGCATATTAGAAGCACCATTGGGATAGAAAACGGTCAGCCATTCAACTTCTTGCTGGATATTTTCATAACGTAAGCCGAGCACCGACGTCAATCGGTCTGACAAATCGTATTCCACACTTACATAGCCTGCATGGATTTGCTGATTACCACCATAAGTTTGCGGGCGCGCACCAGAAAAAGCCACGAGATTGAACAGCTTGTCATAGCTCTGTGGATTATATAAGGCATCCAGATTGTTGGGGTCTAATACTAAAGACCTACCTGATACAGTGTGTTCAAAGTTGAATTGAATCGCTTCAAAATCCCGGGTTTTATATCTCCCTTGATACCCCAAACGTAGTACACCCCGAGGCGCCTCAACGTTACCGATACGATAGCTTCCGTTCAGATTAATGGCATACTCCTGCTCATCCAATCGCATATTGAACCGGTTATTGTCGCTCGCATCAGTCTGTACAACAACAAACCCGTCTCCAGTCTGACGACGGAGAGTATTCTCAATCCGATCTGGCATAATGTAAGCTACGCGGTTTATCGAAGCACCCCAATCTACGTCGATCCGTTCGCTTAACCGATGCGTACCTAGCAATTGATTGACAAACAACCTATTCTGTGCATACGAACCGAGCCGGCGCAACCCAGTTCCGTCTTCCGTTTTATCCCTCATGTAACCATCGTAATTGTCGTTCCACTGTTCGCTGCTGTTGATGAAAAGGAAATTGTACGATAGCTTATGGTCGGTATTAAACCGATAATTAGCATTGAAAAGCCCTGTGCTGTTGGTATTGTACCCGTAGCGTATTTGATCTGTCCACCTTATACGTGCCCCTTGTGCACTCACATCCCGATTGACTCCCTCACGATATTCATAACCATTCCCGAAACCGGCCGTAGCAAACAGGTTGAGTCTACCCTCATTACCGATATTGAATGACTTGCCGCCCAACATCCGCACGTTGGCGGGGTAAGGATTGCTGGATACAGGATTTGTACTGTTAGTGAATTTGAAACCGCTTAATGGATTCTGCGGGATTGCGTACTCCTTTCTTCCCCACTTGCTCCCGTTGCCCAGCAACATGAAATTGTCTGCCTGGGATATCGCATTGGTGTTTAATGTGGATGAGAGTGAAACTTCCAGCATGCCGTTGCCCGAATAGTCCTTGGAATAGATATCGATATTGCCCCCTCCAAAGTCGCCCGACATCTCGCTATTATAAACCTTATCGACCGCCACGAATTCAATAACATCCGTAGAAAACAAATCCAATGCTATATTCTTCAACCTGGGATTGTTGGATGGCAATGGTAATCCGTTTAACGACGTGGTATTATATCGATCTCCCATGCCGCGCACGTATACCTGCGTATTCCCCTCTTCTTTGGAAATGCCCGACATCTTCGCCACGGCAGACGCAGCGTCGCTTACGCCTACTCGCGACAATTCCTGGGCGCCGATACGCTGGATGACCAAGCTGGCTTTCTTCTGCTCGGCCAAAAGCGCAATATCACTTCCCCTGCGCCGTGTCGTGGTCACCACCACCTCGTCCATCATTTCACCGGCTTCTTCCAAGGTGAACTCAAGGACGGTCTCGGCGCCGTCTTTAACGACCACGTCGGCAACTCGGATGGTGGAATAACCCACGTAACTCACCTGTAATACGTACTCGCCAGATGCGATACCGGTGAGCAGAAAAGTGCCGTTTTGATCTGAAATGGTACCATGCGTGGTGCCCACGATGCTCACCGAAGCGCCGACGACAGCTTCGCTGGTCGCCGCATCCTTAACCGACCCTTTGATGATTCCTTTCGGAACCTGTGCATTTGCGCCAAAAACCACCAGTAAAAAACTGATGAGCAGCAGAAACGTTCTATTCATTTTATCTTGCATTGTTTGACTAAAATTCTGTTGCAATAATCCTAACTTAACATTACCTGTTTGTTAACCTTAGATGAACGTATATTTAGGTTTTTGTTAAAATAATGTTATATATCTGATTATCAACAAATAACAAGCAATACTTAAACCGAGCTCACAACTTTCAAATAATCCAGGTTTCCGGCACGGTCATCACCGGCTATATCACAATAAAGTTGCATTTACATGCGGCCCGTTTGAACGGAATAACTTAGGTTTGCATTGGGCAGAAAATATCACTTTTGAATATGACACAACACGACCCGTTAACATCAGTTGCTTCCTTAAGTGGCATCGCACATCGGTATCCGGGAGGTGAAATGCTTCAGTTTGCGGACCTGAGCGTTGCTGCTGGTCAGCATACCTTAATACTCGGTGACTCAGGCAGTGGAAAAACCACCCTGTTGCATATCCTCAGTGGATTGCTCAAGCCGCAAGCCGGTTCCGTCCAAATCGACGGTCAGGAGCTATACGAGCTCTCCCCACGGAAATTAGATATTTTCCGTGGGCAACGTATTGGGCTTATCTTTCAGGAAGCCCATTTGGTAAAAAGCCTTACCGTAAAGGAAAACCTACAGATTGCCCAAAGCTTCGCCGGGGCCCGCGTAGACCATACACGTATACAAGAAGTGCTTGCACTACTTGAGCTCGACCATAAGGCACATGGTTACCCAAGCAAGTTAAGCCGAGGTCAGCTGCAGCGGGCCGCTATCGCCCGGGCGGTTGTCAATCATCCGGCCATCCTGGTAGCCGACGAGCCTACTGCATCGCTCGACGACCGCAATACGGAACGGGTATTGGACTTGCTCCTTACCCAAGCCGCCCAACACGGCGCAACCCTAATTATCGCGACCCATGATAAACGCGTGAAAACACGATTTGAACACACTTATCAAGTGGGAGGTGTCGCATGAATATGCTACAAATTGCGTGGAAAAACATCCGCCAGAATCCGGCGGCCGCCATATTGGGAATTTTACTTACGGCGTTCGGCACCGGTATCCTTTGCGTACTGCTGCTTACTTCCCGCCAAATCGAGGAACAGCTCGATAGCAATAGCCGGGGCATCGATCTCGTGGTAGGCGCTAAAGGAAGCCCCATACAACTTATTTTGAGCAGTATTTACCACATGGACAATCCCACAGGGAACATCAGCCTATCCGAAGCGCGCCAACTTGCGGCCAACCCGATGGTCAAATTAGCCGTTCCCCTATCGCTGGGTGATAATTACCGTGGGCACCGCATTGTCGGAACAGATAGCACCTTTCTGCAGCTTTATGAGCTTGAATTAGCCGAGGGCCGATTATGGCAAGCTGATTTCGAAGCCGTGATCGGCGCTGAAGTGGCCCGGAAGCACGGCCTCAAAATTGGTGATGAGATCTATGGTTCGCATGGGTTGAGTAGCGAGGCGCATGCGCACGATGAGCATCCCTACACCATTACAGGCATTTTAACGTCCGGCCATCACGTGGTCGACCGACTCATCATCTCGAACTTGGCGAGCGTATGGCGCATGCACGGCGATACCGGAGAAGACAGCGCGGGCCACGATCATCAAGACCACCAGCATGACCATGATCATGATTTGGCCGGCGTCGAGGAGCACGAGCATCACCATGGCGAAACACACGATCACGACGATCCATATGCAGATGCACCGGCCGACGAACCCCGGCTCGTTAAAAGCATGATGGGTGATGTCGGGTCCGGAGAGCGTGAGATTACCAGCATGCTCATCCAATACAGTAATCCCGCAGCCATAGGGATGTTTCCACGACTGGTAAACCAGCATTCGTCGATGCAAGCGGCATCGCCGGCCCTAGAGAGCGCACGGCTGTTTTCGTTGTTGGGCATCGGTATCGACTCCCTCCAAGTACTGGCTTATGTAATTATGTTCATGGCCGCACTCAGCGTGTTCATCAGCTTATATAATGCACTTAAAAGCCGGAAATACGATCTCGCTGTTATGCGCACGTTAGGTGCGTCGCAGGCCAAGCTCTTCGGCATAGTGATTGCAGAGGGAATATTGCTTACCTTTGTAGGTGCGCTAGTAGGCATTGTAATCGGCCACGCCGCACTTTACCTTATCGGCGCTAGCACCGGCGAAACGGCGTCGTTCGTGGATGTATTTCACGTGTTGCCGCAAGAGGCGGCGCTTATCGCCATCGGTGTTGCTATTGGTTTTGTAGCCGCGGTAATCCCGGCAGTGAAAGCGTACCGGACGTCGATATCGCAAACATTAGCAGGAAATTAGACATACAATGAAGAAATTGATCATCATCGCATTCATGGCCATCGGCATACATGGTGTCCAGGCGCAACAAGACGAGCTTTTCGGACAGGTCCCCGACCATACGCCCATGATGAACGACACCTGGGAAAAAATCAACACGCTCATGTATAAGGTTACCCACAAGGATAACCAGACCATATACACACCGCACTTCCCCGAGGAATTGAAAGCCATCGATAAGAAAACAGTTACGTTGCCCGGTTACTTGGTTCCGATGAATGGTGGGCGCGACCATGAAACCTTCATGCTTTCGGTGCTTCCCATTATGCAGTGTATGTTCTGTGGACAGGGAGAGGTACCTCCTATGGTGGAAATTTTCATGAAAAAAGGGACGAAAGTGCGCTTCACGGAGGAACCCATCAAGATAAAGGGCACCGTGCATCTCAACTCGAATACCCAAGAGGGAAACGCCGAAATCCAGATACTAGATGCCGAGCTGATTTAATCGGTTAACCCCTCCGGGGATAGCTATGGCTTTACGCGTGGAGCAAATGGGCTTCCATACAGGCCATCAGTGCTGCCGTTTCCGTGCGTAGCCGGGCCTGGCCAAGCGTCATTGGTATATAACCCCTACGGATCGCTGCGCCGATCTCAGCCGCACTGAAGTCCCCTTCAGGGCCGATAAGAACGGTGGCCGACTCGCCCAGCTGCAGTCGCTGGCTAAGACGCCATTTCTCACCGGCAATGCAATGTGCTATGAAACGCATACCCGATAATTCTCTTTCCAAGAAATCCGCATAACGGATGGCGGGATTAATTCTTGGCAAGTACGCCCGTTGCGATTGCTTCATGGCTGCAACAGCAACATTGTGTAAACGCTCGGGTTTCACCGCTGTCCGCTCCGAATGATCACAGATGATAGGCGTAACTTCGTCCACTCCCACTTCGGTTGCTTTTTCCAGAAACCATTCCATCCTATCCATGCTTTTGGTAGGCGCAATGGCGACGTGCAGGTAATACGGCCGTTCTGCCTGCTCAACGGCCACTGAAAGGATTTCCAATACGGTACGCTTGGGATGGGCGTCGGTTATCACAGCCGTGTAACGCCCGCCTTTACCGTCTACCAGCTGTAGTTCCTCACCCGCCGACAGACGCAGTACGCGAACAGCGTGTTTGCTCTCCTCTTCGCTCAGGATAAAAGCCCGGTGATGGGTTTGTATAGCTGGTGTATAAAATAGATGCAAATCGCGTAATATTATTCCTCATCCTCATCAGCAATGGCTATCAGCTCCAGCTTCACAAATTCGATATTCTGTTGCGTCTTTTTCATGATGATGAAATTATACCCATGGAATTCAGTATGCTCACCAACGTCCGGTATCTTATCGAATAAGTCACTTACCATACCAGAAATGGTATCATAGTCACTGCTTTCCGGCAACTCCTTAGGCAGAAACTCATTCACATCGTGTACGTTGGCACTTGCGTCGACCATGTATTCCGTTTCAGATATCTTTTCTACAATAGGCGTTTCCTCATCGTATTCGTCCTGGATCTCCCCTACCAGTTCCTCCACAATATCTTCCAGTGTCACCATACCTGCGGTACCGCCGAACTCATCCAACACGATGGCTATCTGTATTCGCTTCTGTTGGAATTCAGCCATCAGGTCGTTGATTTTCTTGGTTTCTGGAATAAAATAGGGCTTACGGATAATATTTCGCAGTACCAATTCTTTTCCATTTGCCAGTATTGGTAAAATGTCTTTGGTATGCACAATACCGATAATCTGGTCGATGTTGTCGTCGTAAATGGGAATCCGTGAATATCCTTCGTGGGTAATGCGATCAATGACCTCCCGCGCCGAGCATTTCATCTCGATAGCCGATATTCTGGTTCGAGGCACCATGATGTTTTTCACGATACGTTCGTTGAAGTCGAATACGTTCTTTATCAATTCATGTTCAACCATGTCTAGCGCACCGCTTTCACGGCCCTGGTCCAGCAAGTATTGCAGTTCTTCGGAGGAGTGATGCGCCTCGCCAACGTTTACTTGGAATCCCATTAGCCGCAGCAATAGGTTGGCGAAGCCGTTCAACACCCAAATAATCGGGCGGAAAACCAAGTAAAAAAATCGCAACGGTAATGCGATACCCAGTGTTGTGCCTATGGGGCGCTGGATGGCGATGGATTTCGGCGCTAGTTCACCAAATACGATATGCAAAACCGTGATGATGCTGAATGCCAACACATGCCCCAAATTCTTGGCTACGCTTCCCGTAAGTTCGACATTGAACCAACCAAAAACAGCGGCAACGATATCAGTCATTACAGCCTCCCCAATCCACCCCAATGCGAGAGACGATATCGTAATACCCAATTGGGTTGCCGCCAGGTAGCCATCGAGGTGGGTAGTGATATGCTTGGCCACTTGGGCCACTTGGCTGCCGGTCTTGATCTTAATCTCGATCTGGGAGGCCCGAACTTTAACAATTGCAAACTCAGCGGCTACGAAAAAGCCGTTCGCAAAGACGAGAAAAAAAGTCCAAAAAATTTCCCAGCCCATTAAGTCATCGTTAGATTAGCGAATTCCTTCTGGTACAAATCGATACTTTCTTGTATAACTTGATAAGCATAAGAACGACCAAAAAGACGTTCGATTGTTACGTTTTTACGTTCCAGGGCCTTATAATCCTGAAAAAAACGGACAATCTCTTTCATGGTATGCGGTGGCAATTCGGATAAGTCGTTGATATAGTTGACAGACATGTCGTTTTTTGCAACGGCGATAATTTTATCGTCCTGTTCGCCACTATCAATCATGTGCATTACGCCGATCACTTTAGCCTCAATGATGCTCATCGGGTACACGTCGACCGAGCAAAGCACCAAAATGTCCAAGGGGTCTTTGTCGTCACAGTAGGTTTTGGGGATAAATCCATAATTGGCCGGATACATCACCGACGAAAACAATACACGGTCCAACTTAATCAGTCCACTTTCTTTATCTATTTCGTACTTTGCTTTTGATCCTTTAGGAATTTCAATGATAGCATTGACGGATGACGGAACGTCATCGCCAGGAGATACTTCATGCCACGGGTGCAATATGCTCATTTCTATTGTAGCAACTAGGTTATTGATTCTTAGTCTCAGCCTCTTTTTTGTTGTGTTGCAGCTTCCTCCTGATCAACGCAATCAAAATAGGTAAAAATGAAATCGTGATAAAACCAACAATAATATACTCTATGTAGTTTATAATTTGGGGAAACTCACGCCCCAAAAAAAAACCCGATAATGTCAACACCAACACCCAAATCGCACACCCGGAAACATTATACCATACAAATTTACGGAAATTAAGCTGTACAATACCTGCTAATATGGGCGCAAATGTACGTATAATTGGCACAAAACGACCGATAATCAAGGCCGCCCCGCCGTACTTATGATAAAATTCTTCGGCCATGACGACATATCGCCGTTTGAAAAGCCAAGTGTCTTTACGTTTAAAAAGCATCGGCCCCGTCCGCCAACCGAACCAATATCCCGTGAAATTGCCCAATACACCTGCGGCAAAAAGCCCAAAACATAGCGTCGTGATATCCACGTTCAGCATGCCTGAAGCACAGAATAAGCCGGCCAAAAACAAAAGGTAATCTCCAGGAAGGAAAAACCCAAAAAAAAGACCGGTCTCCGCAAAAACCACCAATATAACGAGATAGAAGCCTCCAGACATCAGCAATGCTTCAGCATCAAGCAATTGTGAAAACGAATCCCAGAACTCTTGCATATCTATCAGTTACAAACTTACACAAATTGCCCTTACCACCAAAACACTTTATGGTGCCGACAATGGTATGATAACACGGTACACTTGTAAGTGCCCGTTAGCCCAACAACATCTCAGTTTTGGGTTATTTCGAGAATCGATTGCCTTATCGCTTCGGCGCTCTCCGTAAATGCATCTTGGCTAAGTTTAAGCTTGGGGCGATTGAAATCAATATCACCGACGTGATTGATGGGGATCAAATGGATATGTGCATGGGCGACTTCCAAGCCCACGACCGCAACGCCAATCCGTTCGCAGGGATATACGCGCTTGATGCCCTGCGCAACAATCTTGGCGAAAATCCAGAGTCCCATATACTCATCGTCACCAATATCAAACAGGTAATCGGTTTCCCGTTTTGGGACGACCAACACGTGCCCTTCGGCGAGCGGATTGATGTCTAGGAAAGCCAAATAGTCATTACTTTCGGCAACTTTAAACGCGGGTATTTCGCCGTCGATGATTTTCGAGAATATGGTGGGCATGTGTAATGAATAAAAATGAACAATCGTTGTTTACAAATTTAAAAAAAAGCGGCTATTTATGGAAATAGCCGCTTCTGATAAGTTCTCAGTATGTGCGGTTATGGCAAACCCGCACATAACCGTTACATCGCTTACCTGGAGATATCCAAGATTTCCAGTTCCACTTGACCCGCCGGCACCTGTATTTGCGCCCTATCGCCGATGGACTTACCAAGCAATCCCTGGGCAATAGGTGATTTGACCGATATCTTCCCCGCCTTTAAATCGGCTTCCGTCTCAGACACTAATTGATAGGTCATCACACTGCCGTTCTTTACGTTCTTAAGCTTCACGATAGATAACGCCAATACTTTCGAAGTATCGAGCGTTGATTCATCGATTACACGCGCATTGGCCAAACTCTGCTCTAACTTCGCAATTTTGGCCTCATGCAATCCTTGGGCGTCTTTTGCCGCATCATACTCTGCATTCTCAGACAAGTCCCCCTTATCGCGAGCTTCCGCGATGGCCTTAGCGATCTTTGCCCGGCCTTCGGTTTTCAGATACTGCAATTCTTCTTTGAGTTTTTCTAACCCCTCTTTACTGTAATACGTTAATTCTGCCATAATTATGAATTAAAAATAAAGTCAAAAAAAGAAGCAAGACCATACCCTGAAGGTATGGCCTTGCTCGAATATGACGAAGATAAGGAATCCTTTTTAATAAACAAAAAAACTTGA
>CAZTJY010000039.1:0-611 GCA_964613725.1 uncultured Parapedobacter sp.
AGCCATTGATTATCGGGGTATCGGCCGATGCCGTAGGGCGGGATTACGCCGATTTTTTCACCATCAGGGAATCGCAGTGGCCCAATGTGGACGAGAAAGTGAACGGTTGGCCTTGGATTGAATTCCAGCGCCCTCAGAAAGTGTACACCAATCACAAAGGACAGAAGGAAATTGTCAACGTTTCCGCTTCCCAGCACCCCAATCTGGACGCCTCAATGGGGGGCTCGGCGTTTTACGGTGCAGTGGGTAACTGGGGGCGAAGCTATCGGAATGGCTCGCCGGGAAACCCTGAAACCGATATGTTATACGGTTACAATATTCAGGAACAATGGGATTTCGCATTAAAGCAAAACGTTCCTTTCATTTTCATTACCGGTTGGAACGAATGGATCGCGGGTAAATGGCGGCGTACCAGTGGAAACCTAGACCACGCGTTGTTTGTAGACCAAGCAAATGCGGAATACAGCCGGGATATCGAGCCAGCGTGGACCGCTGGTCTTCGCGATCATTATTATATGCAGATGGTAAGCAACATCCGGCGTTATAAAGGCACGGAAAGCGTGCCTGTAAGCCCCATAAGCAAGACGAAAATAAGCCGCTGGTCCGACTGG
>CAZTJY010000039.1:621-2239 GCA_964613725.1 uncultured Parapedobacter sp.
ATGTCGATTATGTTGGCGACATACTGCATCGCCACCACCCCGGAGCCCAGTCCGAACCGAAGGTTATCTACGATAATAAAACGGGACGGAATGACTTGGATACCCTGAAGATAGCAGCCACCAAATCATCGTTGCATTTCTATGTCAGCACCGTAAACGAAATCACCCCCATTTCTGGAGACGACTGGATGACGTTGTGGCTTGATATCGACCAGTCTTATAAATCCGGATGGAATGGCTTTGATTTCCGCGTGGTGCAAGGCAATCAACTGGAGCAATACAAGGGTGGGAGCTGGCAACGCGTAGGGGACGTGACCTACCGCCTTGCAGGCAACCGATTGATGGTGGAAATTCCGCTTAAGCAACTGGGCCTGTCGTCACCTGGCGATCTGGAATTCAAATGGTCTGACAACATGCAGCAAGCGGACGCAATCGACTGGTATCTCCACGGTGATGCGGCTCCTGGAGGACGGTTCGCTGTGTGGGCGAGATTCTGAAAACTGAACTCCAGCCACTATAGTTCCTCTTCGCGTTCCAGCATCAATATGGCGCTTTGTGGCACGATAACGTATTTTTCCCCCTGATATTGGATCTCAGTGGCGGCGGCGACGTGGAAAATGGCTAAATCGCCCTCTTTCGCTTGTAGGGGGATATATTTAATCTTTTCCTCTTGCGGTTTCCAAGCGTCATCATCTTCTGCCGGTACGGGTAATGCATAGCCGGGCCCCGTTTTCATCACATACCCCCATTGTACCTTTTCCTTTTCGTGCACACCGGGAGGGAGATACAAGCCCGTGGCCGTCCGTTCGCTCGGTACCGCGGGTCTGATTAATATGCGGTCGCCTACGATGATCAGTTTTTTGAGCTTATTATCTTGTGTTATATGTGTGGTCATGCCAGTTAATCGTTTTTACAGACAGCTAGCAAAAGGCGTGCAGTACACCGGAGGAGTGCCATTGTGGCATTCCTCCGTAAGTCAATGCCGTTATTTCTTGCCGAAAAATCCCCCCAGCAAGCCGCCCACATCATCAACGCCTAATTTGCCGTCGCCATTTTGATCCAGCAACCCACCAGCTATATTGCCGCCTGATTGACCACCCAGCATCCCGCCCAATAGATCGCTTAATCCGCCGCCATCGCTCACGTTGTTGTTGCGGCTTTGCTTGCCAAGATAACCCATTACGATGGGAGCCAACATGGCCAGGATTTTGGATACCGTGCCAGACGAAACGCCTGTTTTCCCACTGATGGCCTGTTCAACTGCGCCCCGCTTATTGCCGAGCATATGGCCCAATATGCCATTCCCGTCGGAGGTGTCGTCGTTCCCTAAGAAGCCCGAAACGTTATCAAGTATACTCCCGTCGTGTCTTGAGCCGATGGCATTCAAAATGCCCTGTGCATCGCCGCTGCTCGCATTGTTTTGTAACGCACCCAACAATGTGGGAAGGGCGGTTGAAACCACTGCCTGGGTCTCTTCGGCCGATGCGTTGGTCTTTTGCGTAATTCCGTCAACGACCTCTTTACCGAGGCTACCATTGAGTAAGTCTAAAATATTATCCATAATGTACCAGTTGTTTGTTGGGTCTAATGTAGGTATTTTTTTGCTTTTGTTTTGCGC
>CAZTJY010000039.1:2249-29718 GCA_964613725.1 uncultured Parapedobacter sp.
ATCAAAGTGAAGCAGAATGACCTACAAAGAAAAATTGGCTGCAATCCGCAGCTTAATGGAGCAACAACGTATCGATGCCTACATCATCCCCTCGTCAGACCCGCATATCAGTGAGTACTTGCCCGACCGCTTTAAATGCATTGCCTGGGCTTCCGGTTTCACTGGGTCTGCCGGAACGTTGGCCATCACCAATTCATTCGCTGGCCTATGGACCGATTCGCGTTATTTCGTGCAGGCCCGCGAACAGCTCACCGGTAGTGGATACGAGCTGGTAAAACTGAACGTACAACATGCGGCAGAGTATGCCGGTTGGTTGGCGGCGAATTTGCCCGAGGGGGCTACCGTGGCGTTCGATGGTTGGTTGATGTCCGCAGCGTTGGCGGCGGCCGTACGGAAACCATTGACGGCCGCTGGCGTAGCCGTCCAGGAAGATGTGGATTTATTGTCACCATTATGGAACGATCGCCCCGCGTTGCCCGAAAACCCTGTGTATCTCTTGGATGAAGGAATCACCGGAGAGTCGACGGCGGCAAAATTGGCGCGGTTGCGTGCTGATATGCGGAGGCACCATGTCGACGCACATCTCATCTCATCGTTGGATGATGTAGCCTGGTTGCTGAACATGCGGGGTAGCGATGTTGTCTGTAATCCGGTAGCGTTGGCTTTTGTGCTGGTTACCGAAAAAGAGGCTATCTTGTTTATCGACCCCAAAAAGCTATCGCCGCAGGACCGGGCTTCGCTTCGGGTGTCGGGCGTAGAAACGGTGGATTATGCCAATTTGGAAGAACACCTGACAGGGTTGTCAGGTCGGTCGTTTCTGCTCGATCCGCGGCGTACATGTAGCCGTATATACAATACGCTGTTGCCCCACGTGCAGGAAGATATCAATCCGACCACACGTTTCAAGGCGGTGAAAAACGACGTAGAAATTGCGCACACCCGCCAAACCATGATAAAGGACGGCGTGGCCCTTACGCGCTTTTTCAAGTGGCTAGAAGAGGCCATTGGCAAAGAAGCCATCACAGAGCTATCCCTGGCGGACCGGTTACGTCAATTTCGCGCGGAGCAGGGTGGCTTCGTAGGTGAAAGTTTCGATACCATTGCAGGCTACCGCGCCCATGGCGCGTTACCTCATTACAAGGCCACGGAAGCCAGCAGCAGTGAATTGCAGCCCGATGGACTGCTATTGGTGGATTCGGGTGGCCAATACCTTACAGGTACCACTGATATCACGCGGGTGGTGTCGCTGGGCAACTGTACGGCCGAAGAGCGGCAGGACTATACCCTTGTGCTTAGGGGAATGATTGAAGGCAGTACAGCGATTTTCCCGCGTGGAATCCGGGGTTACCAGGTCGATGCCCTTACGCGAAAGCCTTTATGGGACGAATTGCGCAATTATGGCCACGGCACCGGACATGGGGTGGGCTTTTTCCTCAATGTGCACGAAGGCCCCCATACGTTGAACGGGTCGGCGGTAGATGTTGCCATCGAACGAGGAATGGTTACCTCTATCGAACCCGGTTTGTACAGGGAAGGCGCGTATGGCATCCGTATTGAGAACCTGGTATTGGCTGTAGACCATGCCGATAGCTCATTTGGCTCCTTCATGGCCTTTGAGCCATTGACCCTTTGTTATATCGATACGCAGTTGGTCGACCGGTCGCGCCTCGAGGCAAAGCATGTCGTGTGGCTGAATAGTTACCATGCCATGGTTTACGACCGATTGGCATCTCATCTTGATGAGGATGAGCGACAGTGGCTGGCGAAAAAGACGGTAGCGATTTAGCGATGCAACGGGCCTAAAAAATGGAAGAGCCGGTTACCGGGCGGCAACCAGCATCTTCCTACCTATTAAAACAAACCAAAGTCTTTATTGGCACTAGGGCCGTTATGTTATTATTTTCTCCTGTCGAAATTTAGCAGCATTTTAAGCTACTATATCCTTCGTCAACGCAAACGATGTTCCGTTATCCTCCGAATTCGGATTGGTATTGATAGCAATTTATCAGATTCTCCGGGAGAATCGCCCCGCTAACGGTTGATAACTGGCACAAACATAAAACTAAAAATCAATTTCTCATAGTTAAAAAGTGTTAAATTATGATTTTTTTAAATTTGAGACACGCAGATTAATAAGGTGTTTTTGATATGAAACGGCGTATTTTTACGTATATGGTCTTGCTAATCCTTTTTAGCTGTTTTAAAAAAAGAAAAGCCACTCAACTGGAGTGACTTTTCTGATTGTGTGTTTGGGCAAGTAATTTGTACTTGGCGGATAAGCCTTACTATTCGTTATTGAAGTGTTGTCAATCGGCTTTTTTTGCCCACCATAAAGGTGTGAAGACATTGTCTTCACCTTCCAACAAGCTCACCGCATGATCGTAACCATCTGGGTCGCTGTTGCGCAGTGTAGATGGGTACCTTAGCCGCTGTGGGAAGAACGCAATCCGACTCTCCATGTAATTGTTCAGCGTAAGCGCTGGCATGTTGGGGTTTGGTTCTTCAACACCGGCGTTTTCAAAAAATGGAAGTCCAAGCCGTCGATGGTCATTCCAGGTTTCCAGTGGCAACCACGGGGTCTGAGCAATGAATTTTTGTGTAATGATTTTTGTCAAGTGATCATTCTTCACGTTCCCATTTTGATATAACGTGTTTTTTGGATAGGTGAAATTTGTCGTACCACTAGCATTAGTGTATCCATCAATGTAGTTCATCGGCCTGGTAGCCGGTGGTTCAGTGGTATGATCCCAATTGACCGAAGTGCCGGTACGATTGTAGTCAGTAGAAGCAAGATATTTATCGGCGAAGCTGCTAACACCGAAATATGCAAGGCTAGCTGTTACACCTGCTTCATAGGCTGCTTTGGCAGGCATAGGTACCGCCCAGCCGCGCACAGCAGCCTCAGCAATAAGGAAATTAGTTTCCCAATTCGCGAAAAATATGCGCTTGTTGGTACTGACTCTAAAAATATTGGATAAAATTGGATAAGCCGACATCTGGCCTCGGATGGTATTCCGTGCGCCCGTTGGGCCCCAATTTCCGTTGGTATAGCTATTCCACGTGTATTTGACATTCACGGGGATTTCTGCGGTTACTCCAGAAACTGCGGGAAGCGTAAAGTCTAAATTGGCCGCGTTCTTGCTGCCAAAGAAATTTGGGTTATCAAAGTCGCCCGGTATAATAAATGCCTTGTAGGCTCGCGGGTCCATATTTTGTGGCAAGCCGTCAAACCAGTAGCCAGCTGACGGATCATTTGACCGGACTGAAAAGTGGGAAAGCATCCGCTTACCGAGGTAATTGTCGGCTTTGATTGAACTATGTGTGATCTCAGGCAACTGCTCTTCGGAAGGAATCCCCCCAAGGCCGATATAAAGGTTGCTTAGCGTTGCCGACAAAATTTGGGCATTCCAGCTCCGACTCATTACCCCTGCCAATGCATGCCATCCGTCCAGCTCCTGTACAGAAAAGTTATGGTCGGTTTCTGATATCCATTGATTCGTTGCAACGGCATCCTCGAACTCACTTTTCGCTTTGGCAGCATCGACCTCAGAGAGGCGCATGGCTAAACGCATACGCATGCTGTTGGCATAGCGAATCCATTTCTCGAAGTTAAAGCCATATGCCTGGTCATATTTTGTGATGGCGCTGGGAACGCTGATTGAAACGTCAATCTGATTTTGTGCGTCTTTCAATTCATCCAAAAGATGGTAATATACTTCTTGGACACTATTGAACGTGGGGTTCTCACCTTGGAAAGCTGCAACGGGCAATGGTCCGAAGTTGTCAGCAAGTTCGCTCATCAAATAGGCGCGCCATATTCGGGCAACCTGTTTGAGGTTATTGGTATAGGGCTTGTTAACGCCAGCAGCTATTTGTTCATCAGCAATGATGATTCCTGACGAAATGTGGTTCAGCCATTCGGAAGCATATCTAAAATAATCACTGCTCCATGAATCGTCATATCCGCCGGTGGATATCCCGCCGCTTGCCTGTTGTCGCCCTGCAGTTTTCCAATACAGTACAAAAACGCGTTCGGCAATATGTGGGTCCATCTGTGCGCCAACAATTGAATTGTTGATGAAATATTCTACTTGAACCTGTTCTGCTGATGCGGCTGTTTGGTCCAGATTCAACTCGTCAAAATTTGAACAACCTGTGAGGGTAATACCTAACATTACCGTTGTCCAAATACTATACTTTATATTTTTCATGATTGTTCCGTGCTGTGTTTAAAAACTTAAAGAGACATTAAAAAAATAGGACCGACCGGATGGTGGTGCGAAGTTCTCAAAACCAATTGCATTGGTTCCGGTAGCATAAACCGATTCGGGATCGATACCGCGCATGTGGCTGGAAATCATCCAGACATTGTTGGAGGATATGCCGACTTTCGCTCGCTTGATTACCGATCTGCCCAATATCCGCGTAGGGATGGTGTAGTTGAGCGCCACATTCCGTAAACGGATGTTGGTTGCATCATAAATATTGGCTTCTGTGATGCCCAAATTGTTAATTGCAATCGCTCCCCAATAGTTTTGATGAGATACGGCTTGTTCATTGGGTAAGAATTTCCCAGCATTGTCAGGGTCAGGGATAACGCCATCTACAACAAAATCTTCGCGTTCCCCATTGGCGACTGTAACCGCGGCAGCGCCGTTGTATTGTAATAAAAAGTTGGTAGCAGAAAATATTTCACCACCAAAACGCCCGTCAATTAGGAAACTGAATGCGAAATCTTTGTATGTAAATGTGTTTGAAATGCCAAGTAGCGCGTTGGGCGATTGGTTGCCTAATCGATGTGATTCGGTCGTCGCTTGCGGTAGGCCATTAGGCTGAAGGAGCAGTTTGCCGAAATCTGGGCTAGCTTGGTCCTCAACCCTCCGGAATTTCAATCCCCAAATTTCTCCATAGTTTTCACCGACGACAGCATTAATGCGAACATCGTCATAACCCCCGAGCGAATACACTCTAACATCATCATACAGCTCGACGATTTTGTTGCGGTTTCGCGCAAAATTGACCGTCATGTCCCAAGTGAGTTTCTGAGGAACATCTAAAATGCGCGCGTTGAAAATCATTTCAACGCCTTGGTTTTGAATGTTACCCGCATTTACACGGCGGAATTGATAACCACTCAAGGGGTTCATTGGCAAGCCGATGATCTGGTTGGTTGCATTTGATTTGTAATACGTCAGGTCTAGACCTATCCGATTATTGAGGAATCGGGTTTCGAACCCTACTTCTACGTTTTTGATTAACTCGCTGACGATGTTTTCGTTGAACAGGGTATTTTTCCGACTGGCTGTCGTATTGTTGTTGGGGTCTTTACCGATATTGAATGTGTTTAGCAGCTCGTAAGGAGGCAAATCATTACCGACCGATGCATAGGACGCCCTGAGTTTAGCGAACGTAAACCAGCTGGGGAAACTACCTCCGCTATTGGTTATCATGTCGCTGATTACCAGCGATGTGCTGATTGAAGGATAGAAGAACGACCGATTTTCCCGCATCAACGCAGAAGACCAGTCATTTCGGGCTGTGAAGTTGACAAACCAAAAGTTGTCATAGTTTACCTCGAATGTTCCGAACAACGAATTAATTTGTTTTCTATTGACAGTTTCTGAAACAGAAGGTGCATTTTTACCATTATTCACCGAGAATAAGTTGGGCACTTCCAGTTCTCCTGCATTGGCGCTGATAAAGTTCGTCCGGCGTTCCATAATTTGGCCGAAAACGGAAAGCGTTCCGCCGAATTTGCCAACTACATTGTCTTTTGAAGCGGTCAGGGAAGCGATATAGTTTTTCTCGATAAATGAGCGAATGCCATAGCTATAGCTTCCATTTGGCATATTGGTGGGATATAAGTCACTTTGGCTGGCGTAAAGCTTGGTTTGTGTCCGAGTGGTAAACATATCCGAACCTCCGCGTACCTCGCCCGATAACCAGTCGTTAAACTGATATTTTATCGACCCATTCAGCAGGAAGCGATCGCGGGAATCTTGGTTGAGGTTGTACTCTTTAGCCCAATAGGGGTTTATCGCGCTGGAGTTCTCAATGTAATAGAAATGATTGCCTTCCCCATCTATTCCGGGACTGAGATCGCGGATATCCACCGACCGAGGGAATAGGAGGATGTTGCTGAAATAGTTGCTTGTATTGTTGCCACTAAGTGGACGGTTCGTCGCTTTGTTGTTGATGTATTGCACTTTGAAGTCTGTTGTCCATTTTTTGGACGGACCAAAATTAGAAACAGCCCGGGTGCTGACGTTCAGCCGGTCGAGTTTCGCGCCAGGAACGCGGCTGTTGTCATGTAAGTACGTGCCCGATGTGTACAAGCTTGTTGACTCCGAAATTTGTTGTTGGAACCCTAAATTATGCGTCGTATTGAATCCTGTATTGAAGAAATTAGCGATGTTATCGTAAGCTTGCATGTTGGTTTGCGTGCCATCCCATTTCGTATAGGTTTGCCCTTCGATTTTCGGACCCCAACTTCGCGTATTTTGCGGATCGTTATCTTCGAAATTCAGCCCTCGCCCAAACGCCGACTGCAACTCGGGTTTCATGAAAATTGTTTCGAATCCTACAGTGGTTGAATAGCTGATGCCTACGCCCTGTGAAGGACGGCCTTTTTTTGTGGTGATGACAATCACACCATTTCCGGCGCGCGACCCGTATAAAGCAGATGCTGCCCCACCTTTCAGGATACTAAGTGTTTCGATGTCTTCCGGATTGATATCTGCAAGTCCGTTGCCCATATCTGTGCCCGGATTCCAGTAGTCATTATTTTCTGCGCCCGTGAAATTGTCAAGTGGGATGCCATCAACGACAATTAAGGGCTGGTTTGACCCGGTCAACGAGTTAAAGCCACGTAATACCAGTTTGCTTGAACCCGCTGGGCCATTGCTTCCGCGTACCACTTGAAGGCCGGCGATTTGTCCCGTTAAGGCGTTAGCAATATTATTTTCCTTACGATCTGCCAAATCACTGCCTTTGATTTCCTGAAAGGCATAGCCAAGTGATTTTCGTTCACGTCGGATGCCTAACGCTGTTACCACGACTTCGCTAAGTTCGCTCGCATCTTCCATCAATGTGATGTAGAGAGTCATAGACGATTCGACGATCGCAGTCTGGCGTTTATACCCCACGATAGAGAACTGTAGCGAATCCCCTTTATTCGCTTGGATGGAAAAACGGCCATCCGAATCCGTTTGCGTACCCTTGTTGGTGCCCAGTACCGAAACGGACACGCCGGATATTGGGCCGTTTACATCCGTCACCACCCCGGTGACGGTTGGCTGTGCATGAGCAGTAATCAGCGTACCCAGGGTAATCATGAACGCCATGCATAACATTTTGTACAAAATTCTCATGTTGTGTGTTGTTTAGTTGTTTGGTTAAAAAAAGGATTACAGTAATTAGTCAAATTTCATGTTGCCATTTATATCTATATAGTTATCATTCTGTCATTTGTGACTTCGCATGTAAGTTGGTTTTCATCAATTGGTGAGGTGTGCTATTTTCGATAATCAAACTAACGGCCCCTAACAACTCGGCCTCATACCCTAAGTCGGAAACCACGACAGTGGTATGCTCTACAAGTTTCGGGATACAAAACTCATTGATGGCGCGCTGCACCGGCGGAAGGAGTAGGTTGCCTGTAGCCGCACCCCTGCCGCTTAATACGATGCGCTCGGGGTTCATTATATGGATAAGCGTGGCAATACCTTTGCCCATCATAAAGGCAGCGTCTGAAATCGATGTAATAGCCAGTTGGTCCCCTTTGCGGGCTGCATCAATCAAGTGATCCCCCTCGGATTTATTGGGAGCGGCAAAAAGTCGCTCCAAACTCGAAGTAGTGCCTTCGGCTATCGCCCGTTTCGCATTTTCGACGGCAACGAGCAACGATGCATCCACTTCCATACACCCCCGTTTGCCGCAGGAGCAAAGTTTGTTGCTGTGCGAGAGCGGGATGTGACTGAACTCGCCCGCATAACCATTATGCCCCCTGAACAGACTACCGTTGACGATCATGCCCAATCCAATGCCCCAGCCCATATTGACAACCATGACGTCCCGTAGGCCTTTGGCCGACCCGAAATGCAATTCGGCGATGGCAATTGCGCTGGAATCGTTTTCGATATATACCGGTAAACTGAACCGTTGAATGAGGCGATCACGCAGCCCTATTTGGTCATTGTCGGTAAAAAAGGAAGCGTTTATCCCTTTTTCCACATCAATAAATCCTGGCATAGCGATGCCAATTCCGATAATAGCGTCGCGTTTTGTGTTTGCCGAAGTGATATAACGGTCAATCGCTACGCACAATTGCTGGAAGGCTTCTGCATTATCCTGTAACGGTAAAGAAAAGGACGTTTCGGGGTATACGGCTTCGTTAGCCAAGTTGTAAGCAACGATCCGCGTGATAAACTGGTCCATTGCCACGGCAATAAAATAAGCCTTCACTTTTTTGTTAAGCCGATATGTCACTGCTCGTCGACCGCCAGTTGATGGTGCCAAGCCATGCTCGATCACATAACCGTCTTTCAGCAACCCATTTATTACGCTAGTGATATTGGGTACGCTTTTATTCGTATACGTGCTCAACTCGGCAACGGAAAGTGCCCCATTGTAGTATAGTAGCTTAAAAACGACTTTCTTTAAATGGTCTTGGCGAATCTTCACTGTATTATAACTGATTATATTGTAATAACTAATGCAAACTTAATAAAATCATTGACTAGATTTAACATACTTATTAAAAAAAAATAATAAGAATTGATATCGTGCTGATAATTAAGTTTTTTATTTGAAATATATGCTATTTGCCTAGCAGAGTAATCGAATTTGTCCAGATATGGCACAGTTTGTCAACCGATTTACCTACTTTTACTCTCTTTGAGGAGACTCATAACCAATCAAAGCTTATTACGGTTCGAGACAGAATACCCATGCAGCAGGACAGTATACAGCGGTTTTCAGATCGTGCAGTGAATTACGACAAGTTCCGTCCGGGCTATCCACGGGCACTCTTCGAATTTCTCCATGAAGCCATCCCAATCGTCCCTGATATTGTTATTGCCGACATCGCAGCTGGTACGGGGATTTTTACGGAGCAGGTTGCCAGGTGGGGCAATCGGATTTATGTGGTGGAGCCTAACCCCTATATGCGCAGTTTGGCACACCGGAGGTTGAGTGGGTGCGGACACTGTGTATTTTTGGATGGTACCGCTGAAGCGAGCGGATTGCCCGATCACTCGATCGACCTGTTCGTGTCGGCACAGGCTTTTCACTGGTTCGACCTTGCAAAGACACGGACCGAGTTTGAGCGGGCAGGCCGTAATGCGCCGTACGTGGCCGTTGTGTGGAACCTCCGGAATACACGCAGCGCTTTTGAAGCGAGTTACGAGGCGTTTATCCGTACATATGCAACCGACTATCTCCAGGTAAGCCAACGGAAGATGGATACGGCAGAGGTCCGTTCCTTTTTTGCCCCATCGCGGCCGCAATATCGTATTTTCGGGCATGTTGATTCACTTACCTATCCCCAATTGCTTGGCCGAACACTTTCGTATTCGTTCCTGCCGGATGAGACGTCGCCCATGTTGCCCGAAATAACCGCGGCTTTGGAAATGCTGTTTAATGCGTATCAGCGAGCGGGTAAAGTGCGACTATCGTATAAGACCAGATTATTTGTAGGTCGGATTTGACGGTACTGATTTGCTGACTTGACGATTGGTAGATTTGAAGATTGGTTGAAGCAACGAATTGAAATTGCAATTATCCATTAATTATGACTAAACGTTATTATTCACTTGATGTATTCCGTGGGGCTACGGTGGCACTGATGATCCTAGTGAACAATCCCGGTAGCTGGGCGCATCTTTTCTCGCCATTGGGCCATGCCGAATGGCACGGGCTCACGCCTACGGATTTGGTGTTTCCCTTTTTCCTGTTTGCCGTGGGAAACGCGATGGCCTTTGTGATGCCACGCCTGCGGGAGGCGGGAGATGCCATATTTTGGGCAAAGGTATTGAAGCGGACGGCATTGATTTTCGGTATCGGGCTGTTGCTCAACTGGTGGCCGTTCGTTCGCTGGGAGGGCGACGTACTTACGTTCAAACATTGGGTGAGCCCCGAAGACCCCGAGCGCGGCATCCGCATCTTCGGTGTGCTGCAACGTATCGCTTTGGCTTATTGTTTTGCTTCCATCGTGGTGTATTACGTTAAGGAAAAGTGGGTCATCATCGTGTCGGCGGTCTTATTGCTAGGATATTGGGCATTATGCGTGGCATTAGGTGGTACCGACCCGTATAGCTTGGCAGGCTGGTTCGGCACTACTGTCGATAGGAACGTGTTGGGCGTGGCCCATCTTTATAGGGGCGAGGGTGTCCCGTTTGATCCAGAAGGGTTGATGAGCACATTGCCCGCCATCGTTCAGGTAACGGTAGGTTACCTCACTGGTGTCTATATCCGGGCACAGGGCCAGGTAAGCTGGCTGTGGCCAAGACTGCAAGCGTCGGTCGAGCCGCTTTATAAAATGCTGGCAGGGTTGTTCGTGGTCGCTGCGTTACTGGCCTTATTGGGGTTGTTTTGGGGGTTGGAGTTCCCAATCAATAAAAAAATATGGACGAGCTCATACGTGGTTTATACCAGTGGGCTTGCGTTGCTTACCATCGGGGTGATGATCTGGTTTATCGAAGTGGTGGGCATACGTAATTGGCTGACCCGTTTTTTCGATGTTTTCGGTAAGAATCCGCTGTTCATTTTCGTGCTCAGTGGCATGTTGCCGCGGTTATTAGGGTTGATTCGCATCCCGATGGGGGTTGATGTGTCTGGTGGAACCCGTTATACGACACCACTCCATTGGTTTTATACCGAAGTGTGTGCGCACGTACCGGGGCCGCCTGAGGTCGGGTCGTTCTGTTATGCGTTGGTTTTCTTGGTTGTTTGTTGGGGTATTTGCTATGTGTTGGCTCGAAAGAAGATTTACATTAAGGTGTGAGGGTATCCATCGATGGGCACGCCCGTCGATGGATTTGTGATCTAACGCGTACGTTTCGGCGGCGATTAAACCGTCATGATGTCTTTTTCCTTGGCTTCGGCCAACTGATCTACCTTGGCGATGTATTTATCGGTAAGTTTCTGCACTTCGGCTTCACCCGCCTTAATCTCATCTTCAGATACGCCGTCGGCTTTCAGCTTCTTAATCGTATCGTTGGCATCCTTGCGGATGTTACGCACCGCCACACGGCCTTTTTCGGCTTCATCCTTTACTTTCCGCACCAGATCGCGGCGACGCTCTTCGGTGAGCGGTGGGATGTTGAGCCTGATGATATTGCCGTCGTTTTGGGGTGTCAGCCCGATATTGGCATCGAGAATGGCTTTTTCAATAGGGGTTAACATGGTTTTCTCCCAAGGCTGTACCACTAAGGTACGTGCATCTGGCGTATTGATGTTGCTCACCTGCGACAGTGGCGTAGGTGTACCGTAGTAATCCACGTGTATGCCATCGAGCATGGATGGCATGGCTTTGCCTGCGCGGATTTTGGTGAGCTCCAACTCGGTGAATGCCACCGCTTTGGTCATCTGCTCAGTACTATCGTCCAGTTGTAAAGATATCAATTCGTCCATGGTCATTGTTTATTATGGTTGCTCAAACTTAGATAAAAAACGCGAAAAACAAATTGCTAAAGATGAAACATCGTTATTCTCGCACCAATGTGCCAACATGTTCGCCATTTGCGAGCCGGGCGAGGTTGCCGGGCTTGTTCATGTCAAAAACGATGATAGGTAGTTTATTCTCATGGCATAGCGTGAAGGCCGTCATATCCATTACGGTGAGACCACGGTTATACACGTCTTGGAACGTGATTTCGTCAAACCGGGTGGCCGACGGATCTTTAAGTGGGTCGGCCGTATAGATACCGTCCACGCGGGTACCTTTGAGCACCACATCGGCGTTGATTTCGATTGCGCGGAGCGACGCTGCTGTATCGGTAGTGAAATAGGGGTTTCCTGTGCCGGCACCGAAAATGACAACCCGACCCTTTTCAAGGTGACGCACAGCCCGCCTACGGATGAATGGCTCACAGATTTGTTCCATTTTGATGGCTGTGAGGAGCCTTGTCTTTATTTCGAGCTTTTCAAGTGCATCCTGCAGGGCCATGCTATTGATGACCGTCGCGAGCATGCCCATATAGTCGGCCTGGACGCGGTCCATCCCTGCCTTTTCGGCGCTGAGCCCGCGATAAATGTTGCCGCCGCCGATAACGATGGCGATTTCCATCCCCTTGCTGTGTATTTCCTTGATGTCTTTGGCGTATTGGGCTACGCGGTTGATGTCAATGCCGTACTGCTGGTCGCCCATGAGGGCTTCTCCGCTGAGTTTGAGTAGGATGCGCTTGTATTTCATATTCTTGCTGTCTTGGAAGGGGGCTTCCAAGCGCCAAAGATAAAAGAAATTTTTTAACTGGCAGCGATGACCTCCTGGTAATACTGCTCGTATAGCGGCATGATATTCGCTAATTGGAAATCCTTGGCTCGGTTCAATGCAGCTTCTTTGAATTGCTCTAGCCGTTCGTTGTTTTCGAGGATGTATATGGCATTGGCCGCCATCGAGTCCACATCGCCTATGTCACTGAGAAAACCGGTCACGCCTTCGACATTCAGCTCGGGTAGCCCACCGGAATTTGACGAGACGACAGGTACCTTACATGCCATGGCCTCAAGTGCGGCCAAGCCGAAGCTCTCTGACCCGGAGGGGATGAGGAACAGGTCGGATACCGAAAGAATTTCCTCGATGGCATCCTGCTTACCGAGGAAACGAATGTCGTTAGCCACGCCCAGTTCCCGCGACAGCTGCTCAGCAGCGGTACGTTCGGGCCCATCGCCTACCATTAGCAGTTTACTGGCAATCTTCTCTTGCACCTTCTTGAAGATGCGGATGACGTCCGTGGTGCGTTTCACTTTCCGGAAATTGGATGTATGTACCAACACACGCTCGTCGCCGGGGGCGATGGCTTGCTTGAAATGCTGCCGTGGCTTGAGGTTAAAACGACCTAGATCGATGAAGTTCGGGATAACGCGGATTTCGCGCTTGATGTCAAAATAATCCAATGTCTCCGCTTTCAGGTTTTCTGAAACCGCCGTAACCCCGTCCGATTGGTTAATCGAAAAGGTAACTACCGGACTATAGCTGGCGTCTTTGCCTACTAAGGTGATGTCGGTTCCGTGCAGCGTGGTAACTACAGGGATATTGATGCCATAGGTAGCCAGTATCTGTTTGGCCATGAACGCAGCTGAGGCGTGGGGAATGGCATAATGCACATGCAGCACGTCGAGTTTCTCGAAACGGACCACATCCACCAGCTTGCTCGCCAGTGCGAGTTCGTAAGGAGGGAAGTCGAACAATGGATATTTGGATATCGTCACCTCGTGGTAATAGAGGTTTTCCGAAAAGAAATCCAGTCGGGCGGGTTGGCTGTAGGTGATGAAATGAATCTGGTGCCCGTTGGCAGCCAAAGCCTTGCCCAATTCCGTAGCGACTACACCGCTTCCACCAAAGGTGGGATAACATACGATACCGATCTTCATGTACTCCCGTTTGTTTGTTGCCAGCAAAGTACGGATAAATTTCCCGTTGGGATATTCATCCGAACGTAAAAAGATTGGGATATTTGTCGTATTCCGGCTGCATTTACATTTAAAACTAAAAAATTAATTGTAAAACTAATTAATTAGTTTTACCTTTGGCTTTAGCATTTAGCAAATGGTACAAAATCAAGATATAATGAAAGAATTCAAGGAACTTACCCGCGCGGAAGAGCAGATCATGCAGGAACTATGGAACCTCGAGCAAGCGTTCGTAAAGGATGTCATCGAGCAATTACCCAGCCCAAAGCCCGCTTACAATACAGTATCCACCATTATCCGGATATTGGAGACCAAGGGGTTTGTGGGGCATGAATCATTCGGAAAGAGCCATCGATATTACCCGTTGGTATCTAAAGAAGACTACCGTACGTTCGCTACGGGAAAGTTGTTGCAGGGGTATTTCGACAATTCGCCGCGTAACATGCTCTCCTTCTTTGTGGAAGAGCAAAAGCTGGACTTGCAAGATGCCGATGAACTACTAAAGATGCTCGAAGCAGCAAAAACGAAAAATAAATAATACATATTGAATCGTTCACGATTAAACCCTATTGTTATGATGTATTTCGTGTTAGCCAACCTGTACCTCTGTGTTTTTTACGGCTTTTACCACTTTTTCCTACGTCGGGAGACGTTCTTCCAGGTAAACCGGGCGTATCTGTTGGCTGGTTTGGCGCTGGCGTTTACGCTACCACTTGCCGAGTATGGCGGGTTTGATGGCGGAGCCATTTATCACTACCAGCTGCCTGCCCTGCAATTAGGGAGGGCTTCTGCTACGCAATCCATGACCGGGAAGGGCGTCACCGATGTGTTTGGCTCGTTGGTTCCGGTAATTTACGTATTGGGTTGCTTGGTGATGGCCACGTTGGTGGCGGTGCGGGCATGGCGAACGGCTGCAGCATTGGGAAGCGGTGCAAAGGGGCAGGCGTTTTCCTTCTTTGGGATGGTCCGAATCGACCGCAGTACCTTTGATAGCGCGGAGGTAGCACACCACGAAAAGGTGCATATGCAAGAGTGGCACAGCGCCGATGTGGTCATCATGCAGGTGGTGAAGATATTCCATTGGTTCAATCCGCTAGTGTATGCCTATGAGCGGGCACTTCGGTTGCAGCATGAATATATAGCCGATCGGAAAACGGCGGCTGACAACCAGTTGGCTTATGCCGAACTGTTGGTATCGAGCGCGATGGGGGTAAGTGGCCCGGTTTTGACCAATGCGTTTTCGAACGGCAACCTGCTGAAACGGCGCGTCACCATGTTGCTGTGCCACGACTCACCTCGGTGCCGCATTTGGCGTTATGGGGCCTTGATACCTGTTGTGGCTGGGATGTTACTGTTCTCGGCAGCTTGTAACCAGGATGGGCAGATCGAAATGGAGCAAGATGTGACTAGCTCACAGGTAGGAACCGACGTGTTGCCATGGGACCCCGATGTTGTGTTTATCGAAACTGAGGAAAGCCCAGAGCCGCCAGGCGGCATGCGCGCTTTCATGGATTATATAGGTCAGAATTACGAATTTCCGCAGGAAGCGATAGAAGCAGGTGTCACCGGCCTGGTGCAAGTTTCGTTTGTCATCGAACGCGATGGAAGCCTTACGGATATGAAAATTGTCAGGGATTTGGGTTATAACACAGGTGCCGCCGCTATCCGCGTATTGCAAAGCAGCAGCAAATGGTCGCCTGGTGTGCAAAATGGCCGGCCCGTGCGGGTGGCGTACACCTTGCCAATCCGGTTGAATCTGCAACAGTAAGAGAGGAACTGTCCTGCCTTTTCAAGTGAAATCATTGCCCGGCCATTGAGTCGGGCATTTTTTTTTAACTTTGGGTCGTACCAATGAAGTTGAGTGATTACCAATTGAAGACCATGGACAACAATGTAAACGCTTCGGCACTGATTACCGATGATGCTATCGTATTCGGACTGCTCATGGTCATCTTGGCCGTGATATTCTATACGTCCAACAGTAAGCATACCGGATTCCGAAAGTTTTATGCCATCTTACCTCCGCTATTGCTCTCCTACTTTGTGCCGGGCTTGTTCCATTCATTCGGTATCATATCCGGTAGTGAGTCTGAACTGTATACCATGAGTTCCAACTATTTGCTCCCTGCGTGTTTAGTGTTGTTTACGTTGAATCTGAATTTCCGGGAAGTGTGGAAACTACGGAAAAACGCCGGTTTACTGTTCTTTACGGGTATGATCGGTATCATATTGGGCGGGCCTTTTGCCGTATGGTTGTTTTCGTTGTTCGCGCCGGAAGTGGTGTCGGGCGAAGTATGGAGAGGGTTGGCCACCTTAGCCGGCTCGTGGATCGGGGGTGGGGCTAACCAGGCTGCTTTGTACCGTATTTTTGAACCGCCGCCAGAGATTTTTGCCGGCGTCGTGGCTGTCGACGTGTTTGTGGCTTATGGGTGGATGGCCGTTTTGCTTTACGGAGCGAGCAAACAACAGCGGCTCGACCGTTACTTCAGGGCCACAGGGGATCAAGTGCAAGAGCTTACGCAGCGCATGGAGGCTTATACGGAAGATTCGGGAAAAGCCAACGAAACAAAGGATTACATCATCATGCTGGGCATTGCCTTTGGTGTAACCGGGATTGCCCACTTATTGTCAGGTCATATCGCGGATTACATCAGCACGCATGCCCCACAGCTCGATAAATTTAGCCTCACGTCGAGCTTTTTCTGGTTGATCCTGTTGGCCACATTGATGGGTATCGGCTTGTCTTTCACCAAAGCCCGGCGGCTGGAAGCGAAAGGAGCGTCGCGTGTAGCCACGGTTTTTTTATATGTTCTCATTGCTACGATTGGCATGCAGATGAATATTTTTGCGATTTTGGATAACCCTGGCCTGTTTTTAGTTGGTCTCGTCTGGTTGGCCTTCCATGCACTGCTGCTATTTGCGGTGGCCAAATTGGTTAAAGCCCCCTTCTTTTTTGTGGCAGTGGGTAGTATGGGCAATATCGGCGGTGTGGCCTCTGCTTCGGTTACCGCGGCGGCATTCCACTCGGCGTTGGTTCCCGTGGGCGTGTTCATTGCCGTGCTTGGCTATGCCGTGGGAACTTATGCAGCCTACCTGTGTGGCATATTGATGCAAATGGTGGCACCTTGATCGGTGGGGATAAAAAGATAAACCAATAAAGCCAAAAATACATACCTTTGTGCCTATGACCAAAGAACAGATACAGGACTTGAGGGATCGAACGGCTTCCCTGAGGAGGCACCTTTGACATCGATGCGCGCAAAAAAGAAATAGATAGCGAGCAGGCCACCACTTTGGAACCCGGTTTCTGGGATGACTCGAAGGCGGCCGAGAAAGTCCTGCATTCCATCAAAAGCAAGAAAATATGGACCGACCACTTCGATGAGGTCGCTGCTGCGGTGGATGACACCGCCGTGATGTACGAGTTTTTCCAAGCCGGCGATGCTACCGAAGTGGAGGCCCAAGAACAGTATGACATCGCGTTGGGCAAGGTGGAAGCATTGGAATTCAAGAACATGCTCAGTGCGGAAGAAGACCAGTTGGATGCGGTATTGCAAATCACGGCGGGTGCAGGCGGTACGGAGAGTTGCGATTGGGCGGGCATGCTGATGCGGATGTACATCATGTGGGGTGAAGGCAGCGGCTACAAGGTAACGGAGCAGGATTACCAGGAAGGCGACGTAGCGGGTATCAAAACGGTCACCCTGCAATTTTCGGGCAATTTTGCTTATGGATACCTCAAAGGGGAAAATGGGGTACATCGTCTGGTGCGTATTTCGCCATTCGACTCCAATGCCAAGCGGCATACGTCTTTCGCCTCCGTGTATGTGTACCCTTTGGTGGACGATAACATTGAGATTGACGTCAAGGAATCCGAAATCGAATGGGATACCTTCCGGTCCGGCGGCGCTGGTGGCCAGAATGTGAATAAAGTGGAAACGGCCGTGCGCCTGCACCACAAGCCTACCGGCATCATCATCAAGAACCAGGAGTCGCGCTCACAATTGCAGAATAAGGAAAATGCGTTACGCCTACTGAAATCCCAATTGTATGAAATCGAGATGCGTAAGCGACAGGAAGCCAGCGCGGCGATAGAAGGTAACAAGAAAAAAATCGAATGGGGCTCACAAATCAGGAATTATGTGCTGCACCCCTACAAGCTGGTGAAGGATCTACGCACTAACGTAGAGACATCCAACACACAAGCCGTGCTTGACGGCGATATCGATGAGTTCCTGAAAGCTTACTTGATGGAGTTCGGGGGAAGTTAAAATTCGTTCTTCCACATCATGCTCTCCACGGGCCGGGTAGTTTTCCTATTATACTTCGCGTTCCCTTTGGTATTGTAAAAGACTTCGATGTCTCCTTCCACGTGGAAATAAATCAGTTGGCCGATCGGCATACCGGCGTAAACCCGAACGGGTTGTGCTACGGAAATTTCCAATGTCCATGTGTTGCAGAATCCCACGTCGCCTTTGCCGGCGGTCGCATGGATATCGATGCCCAAGCGGCCCGTACTCGACTTGCCCTCAAGGAATGGAACGTGGTTATGGGTTTCGGTATATTCCAGGGTTACGCCGAGGTATAATGTGTTCGGCTCCAATACGAATCCGGTCTTCGGGATCTCGAAGTGTACGATTTCGTTGTGTTGCTTTGCATCCAATACGCGGTCTTTGTAAGTGGCCAGGTATTTGCCCAGGTGCACATCGTACGAATTCGTACCTAGGCATTCCCGGCGGAAAGGTTCGATAACGATGGAGCCGCTTTCCAGTTCTTCCAAAATACGTTTGTCGGATAAAATCATTTTTCAAATAAGCTCCGGGCAAAAATACACTAATGAATCAGATTTTTAAGGGTATTTGGTAATAAATAGCTATTTTTGGTTTCATGGCTTTAGCATATTTACGGGAGCTGGACAATAACGTCCGGTTTGCCATTTGGCGCATCGAAGAATCGGCCGAAGACCTGATCAGTCGGATCCAGTTGGACGATCGCGAAAGGGCTATCCTGAGCCGATTGAACAAGGGTAAACGGACATTGCACTGGTTGGCTACGCGTGTGCTTTTACGGACCATGCTGGACACTTCGGGCTTCATCGACTGCCCGTCGGATGAAAACGGTAAGCCCTACCTGGTGAATTTTCCGCAGCGCATCTCGCTGACGCACTCGTTCGACTATGCTGCCGTGATGATGAGTGATCATGGCGAGGTAGGCATCGACTTGGAATTGGTGAAGTCGAAAATCGTCCGTATTGCAGACAAGTTCATGAAGACCGACGAACTAGCAGCTATCGGCCGGGACCATGTGGGGAAACTCTACGCCTGCTGGTGCGCCAAGGAAGCCGTATATAAACTACAGGGGAATAAAGGGGTTTCTTTTAAAGATAACATGACCATCCAACCGTTTGAGTTCCAAGATCAGGGGATCTTGTTTTTGGAGCTCGATGCGCCGCACCGCAGGGAACAATTCAAAGTATACTATGAGAAATTCCAGGAATATATGCTTGGCTATGTGATGGAAGGAGGGTTGGGATAGGCGATGCTGAAAAGAGACTCGTTAACGGCGCAAATGCAGCAATTGAGCCACACGCTGGCGAAGGTGAAACGGCTTATTGTGGAGGAGCAGCAATTTGAAGCGCTTTCTTCCCTGGAAGCGGTATTGCGTGAGGCTTTCGGAACGTCAATCACCGATTTGTTGGAAACACCGGCCAACGTATTCCGCGGTAAGCTTGAGAAAGCAGGCTTTGCCCCGGAAGAGCTGAGTCTGTTGGCTGATTTTTTGGATACCACTGCCGAGACACGCGAACAGCCTTCCGACCGGGACCGGATTTGGGAAAAGGTTCTACTCATCTACGATACGCTGGAGCAAGAACATAAGGTCGTATCGTTTGCCCATATTGCGCGTAGGGCGTCGATTAACGCGGCTCGCGGCGGCTAATCTCTAACCATCAACTCCTTCACCTGCTGGGATGCACGGTGATTGTCGACCTTGTCGATAATATGCGTGATGATGCCCGCCTCGTTGATCACGAAAGTGGTGCGCAACGTGCCCATATATTTCCTGCCGAATAGCGATTTTTGTGCCCAAACACCATAATCGTTGACGATGCGTTTGTCCGTATCAACCAATAAGGGGAACGGTAAATTGTACTTGTTGGCAAAATTGCGGTGGGAACGTTCGGAATTCACGCTGACGCCGATAACCACGAACCCGTCGGCTAGTAGGGACTGGTAGTTGTCGCGGTAGTTGCAGGCTTCGGTGGTGCAGCCGGGGGTATTATCTTTCGGGTAAAAATAGAGGATGACCTTTTTGCCCTTGAAATCGCTCAAGGACAGTGTATTGCCATGTTGATCTGTCGCGGTTATTGCGGGGGCTTTGTCGCCCACTTTCAGTGTTGCCATATTTTGTTACGGATTTCCGAAGTATTATTTTAAAAATGAGGCTTCATAAACCTGTTTGTTATCTTTCCAATCGACCACCTCTAGCCGGAAGGTATGTTTGCCGGTGGGGAGGTCATTTTCAAATACGTGCCACAAGGAGCTCGATTTCGAGTCATATTCCATCAATACCCAGTTGCCGTCGATATAGCCGTCGAACGACTGGATACCCGATAAGTTGTCTGAGATTTTAAAATTAATGCGGTGCATTGCGCCCATGTCTTTGCCTGGGCCGATGTTCTGCGGTTGGATGGTCGGCGCTACGGTGTCCACGGCAATGTGGAAACTGCCGAAAGAGCGGGTCTTAGTGCGCACCCAACCGTCATCAAAGTTGCCACCGTGCGAGTTCCGACGGTCGTCCACGATAATCGCTTTAGGCTTCAGATCATCGGTCAGCGTGCTGTCTGGTTTAATTTTGAGTTCATAGCTTTCGAAGAGCGGGATGAAGCGGTTGTGCACGTGTTGTACCATCGAATAGCCATCTTTTGGGCGAGCACCCTGGTGGTATTTGAAGTGAAGGTGGTCGTATAGCGCGTTTGGCGGCATGACGATTTCGATGTGGTCGGCAACAAAACGATTCTCGCGGTCGTACCGAAACATGGCCGTTCCCGTGCCGCGCTGCCTGTCGGGTGAGTATGTAGGATCGTTTTTCACTTTCAGTGTGTGGGTACTGGTGTTTCCCTGTACATCGCGCACCCGGTACATCAAGGTGTGCTCGAGGTTGTCGGAGAGGGTTATACTGCCATCGCCTTCGAGGAAATGGAAAATGTTAACGGGGTTGTTGGGATCCTTGAAGCTCTTTTGTACACGGGTTCGCTTGAGGATATAATAGGGGTAGTCGATATAGGAGTGGATGGCGCGGGACGTGGCGAACGATAATTCTTCAAACAGGGCCGTACTGATGGGGTTGTTATCTAAGAAGAGCTCGATGGAGTAGACGCCATTATTAAAGGTCGTGCCGTCATGACGATCCGTTGTGTTGATACCAATACCAAACCGGCCATTTACACGTACGGTTTGCTTATCGGTCAGCGTAAGGTGCCTCCGCGGTGTAAGCTCGCTGAACGGCTCGTCGGTGAGATCGTAGACGGTGATCCCACGGATGGTGGGGGGGAGGTGGTCTGGGAATTGCAGTCCGAATAATTGTGGATTGAGAGGTGCTTCTGTCTCGGTATCGCGCAGTTCGAAATGGAGGTGCGGCCCCTGCGAGCTGCCTGAGTTGCCGGACAACCCGATCCGGTCGCCTTTTTTTAATTGGACGACTGTCGAATCCAGCGCGATATCTACATCGAAGCGCTCCAGTTCGTATTGCTTGGCCTTTACTATAGCCGCAAGTTGGGGGGAGAATTCCTGCATGTGCAGGTATACGCTGGTATAGCCATTGGGGTGGTCGATGTATACGGAATTGCCACCACCACCTATTTGTACGCGGACACGCGATACATAGCCCTCCGCGACGGCGAATATAGGTAGTCCCACCCGTTGCTGGGTTCGGTAATCGTCGCCTGCATGAAAATGTGTTGACCGGAGTTCGCCAAATGTGCCCGATGCCTGTGGAGCAATGGCCAAGGGACTCCGGAAATAACCCACCGGGTATTCGCGGTTTTTGATAATGGTGGGCTGTGCCTCAACGAGGAGGACAGCGAAAAATAAGCTTGTGCAGATACAAAAAGCCTTCATGTGTTATCGTTACTTCACGTAAAAATGGAACATCCGTTGGCTGCCGATGAAGCCTTCGAGGTAATCCCCAATAGATACTGGCCCTACGCCCGCTGGCGTACCCGTGAAAATAAGGTCACCCTTGCGGAGGGTAATGTACTGCGACGCGAACACCAAGATGTCCTCAAACGGGAAAATGAGGTCTGCCGTGTTGCCCTGTTGTACCGTTTCACCATTTTTATCCAGCCGGAAAGCCAAGTTGTACAGGTCGCCGAAAGTGTCTTTTGGGTAGCATGTGCTGACCGGTGCCGACCCATCAAACGCCTTTGCGAGTTCCCAAGGCAGGGATTTTTCCTTGTGTTGCTGCTGGATATCGCGTGCGGTGAAATCAATTCCCAAGCCAATTGCGTCGTAATACGTGTGTGCAAATTTCGCACCGATATGTTTTCCTTCTTTGCAGATGCGGAGAACGACCTCGACTTCGTGGTGGATGTTTTCGGAAAAAGCCGGATAGTAAAAATCACGGTTGTCTTTCAATAACGCCGTATCAGGTTTGAGGAAGATCACTGGTTGCTCCGGCACTGGGTTGTGCAATTCTTTGGCATGTTGTATATAGTTGCGGCCGATGGCAATAATCTTCATTTTTACGATGTTTGGGACAAATCTAGCTAAATTCTGTTGCAATTGTGCAACCGCCTTGTGTCGATTTTGCTTGCAATTCAATCAGCTATTGCATACCTTAGCCCCGTTGTTGGGCTGTATTGTACGGCGAACAAACCAAAGAAAAAACAAACAAATAAAATTGCTTACCTGTTAAAACACACATAAACATGTCTATAAGTTTTTTCCGTCAATGAGCTAAAATAGTTTAGCTCAACATTAATGCTCAGTTGTTTGGCTGACTGTTGGCGGTATCGCCAATAGTTAGGCTTTGGCTTGCGATCCATTGGGGCCAGTTAAATCCATAAAGGGAGTTGGCAGATAATGAATCAAAGAAAATAAATGAACCACAGTGAATGATGTACCAAATAAACAAAACAATGAACCAACAATTAATTAAAACACAGCGTGGAAGGATGCGCTTGACATTCCTCCCGCTTGCTGCAGCCTTGCTAGCAGGGCCAGCAGTTGCGGCAAACAATGTGCATACGGCGCGGCATGTGGTCGCCCCGGTTGTGCAGCAGACCATTATCGGTGCGGTAACCAGCGCAGCAGACAATACACCTTTGACAGGGGTATCGGTGGCTGTAAAAGGCACCCAGCGGGGTGCGGCTACCAATGACGCTGGGCAGTACACCATTTCGGCTGAAGCGGGCGAAATCTTGGTGTTTTCCTACTTGGGGTATACCCCCCAGGAAATCGTAGTAGGGCAAGCCACTACAATAAACGTGCAGCTGGTAGAAGATGCAGAAAGTTTAGAGGAGGTGGTTGTAATTGGCTACGGTACGCAAAAGCGTAAAGAAGTAACTTCAGCGGTGGCTACGGTCCGCGCCGAGGATTTCAACGCTGGGGGCGTCCGGTCGCCGATGGATCTGATCCAGGGTAAAGTAGCCGGTTTGAACATTACCAGGACACAGGGAAACAACCCTAACTCAAGTGTAGCCATTCAATTGCGCGGTGTTACTTCGCTCACGGGTACGCGTACGCCGTTGATTGTCATCGACGGTATACCGGGAGGTAGCCTCGACCTGCTGCAACAGGATGATATCGAATCGTTCGATGTGCTGAAAGATGGCTCTGCAGCAGCGATTTACGGTACCCGCGGTAATGCAGGGGTGATTTTGATTACGACTAAGAAAGGTAAAGCAGGTGAAGCGCGCTTTGATTACTCCACTTACGTACAACGTGAGTACGTGGATAAAAAGCCAGATTATCTGTCTGCCGCCGATTGGCGTAACCTGATTGCTGACGGGGTAATTAACGGTGACCAGGACTTGGGCGCATCAACAGATTTGTACGACGAGTTAATCGATCCGCAAAATACCAGCCAATACCATAATTTTGCGGCGTCTGGTGGCACGGCTAATACCAATTACCGTGCATCGATATACTACAACGAATCCAATGGTATCGCACGTGAGAACGGTCGGGACCAATTCGGGGGGAGGCTGAACATCAACCAAAAGGGGCTGCAGGATCGCCTCACCCTTTCCGTAAACCTGGCAACAAATTTTAATAAGGCTAACCTACTGGGTGGCGGTACAGGTGATTTTGAGCAGGCTATCCAACGGAATCCAACCGCGCCGATTTACAACGACGACGGTACGTTCCGCGAAACACAGAACTACAATAACTACAATCCCCTTGGGCGCTTGGCCCATCGGATCAACGAACGAAACCAACAGACATTTTCGGGTGATGCACAACTTCGTTTGCAGATTATCGAAGGTCTTTCAGCATCGGTATTCGGATCGTACGTGCGCAACAATTGGAATGATCGTCAATATCGTTCTACAGAAGATTGGGACCAACGGCCTACCTCCGATTGGCAGGGAATGGGGTACGCATTTAAGCGGAACGAACTGTCGTGGACTAAAACGTTAGAATCGACCATCGATTACGTGAAAACTTTCCAAGAGGACCACACCATCACAGGTTTATTGGGTTATAGTTACCAGTATGGAACGTACGAGCGTTTTGAGGTGAACAACAATGGTTTTACCACAGATGGCTTTTTGGACTGGAACCTTGGTGCTGGCAGTGCCATCAACAATACGCTGTTGCCACGCCCGGGCATGGGTAGTTTTAAGGACGACAATACGCTTATCGCATTTTTTGGCCGTGTCAATTATTCCTTCCGTGGAAAATATTTCGTTCAAGCACTTGTTCGTCGAGAAGGATCTTCACGCTTCGGTGCGAATCACAAATGGGGTAATTTCCCGGCGGCATCCGTCGGCTGGACATTAAGCGAAGAAGAATTCTTGAGTGATGTGTCTCAGATCAATGAGCTGAAATTGCGCTTCGGATACGGTGTTACCGGCAACCAAGGTATCCCCAACTACCAGTCGCTCGTTACCTTGAGTACGGGTGGCGTGTATCCACAAGATGGTGTATATTACCAGACGTATGGTGCTGCCCGTAATCCAAATCCCGATCTTCGGTGGGAACAGAAAGCGGAATGGAACGCGGGATTGGATTTTGCCCTGTTTAATAACCGGATTACCGGTGCGTTAGATGTGTACAACCGGGAAACCCGGGACTTACTATACGAATATAATGCGCAGCAACCACCTTTCGCCCGAGATAAACTCTACACCAATGTGGGCTCAATACGCAATCATGGCGTAGAACTGCAAGTATCGGCGGTGGCTATGCGGAAGGATGACTTCCAATGGAACATCGATTTTGCCGGTAACTCCCAATATAACAAGTTGACCAAATTATCGAGCGATGTGTTTAAAGCCAACTGGTTATCGTTCTATGGGCTGCCATCACCTGGCAACTTAGGAGATGCCTTCCGCTTGGAAGAAGGTGGCGTGGTCGGTAATTTCTATGGGAAGCGATTTGCTGGGCTAACCGACGATGGTAAATGGCTGTTCTACAAAGCCGATGGGTCCACGGGTACTGCCTCAGAGATGAACGACGATGATTTAGCAATTATCGGAAACGGTGTGCCTAAATACCAAGCATCCCTCAGCAATACGTTTAGCTACAAGGGCTTTGACTTGACGATACTCCTGCGAGGCAAATTTGCATTCGATATCCTCAATACCCAGGAACTCTATTTCGGTAACAAAAGGTGGCTTCCTAACAATCTATTAACAAGCGCGGTGACCACACATAATGAAATCAATGATGACCCGCAGTACTCTGATTACTACATCGAGCGGGGCGATTTCGTGAAATTGGATAACCTCACACTTGGGTACAATTTTAATCTGAAATCGTCATATATCCGTAATATGCGGATTTATTTAACTGGAAGGAACATCGCCACGATTACGGGTTACAGTGGTATCGATCCGGAATTGCAGGATACGGGTTTTGAAGCCGGTGTAGATGCGAGAGGGTTTTACCCCCGTACACAATCATGGGCGATTGGACTTAATGTAGGATTCTAAAAGAGACAGCTAAGATGAAAAATTATATAAAGAAGGCTTTTCGCGTATCGATATGTGGTATGCTGGCCCTCGGTTTTAACGCATGTACAGATTTGGATGAAACATTGTACAGCGAATTGAACAAGAGCAATTTCTATAACAACAAGGTTGAAGTGTTGCAAGCTGCCTTGCGACCGTTTACCCACATGCAGGCATGGTTGGCACCTACAGGACAGAGTGGTTATTATTACCATGCGGAATTATCCGCGGACCAACTGGCTTGGCCGCAGAAGGGGCGCCATGGTTACGACGGTGGGGACCACTTCCGCCAGCACTATCACACATGGACAGACAATGAAGGGCGGATGCGTTCAGCTTGGACATTAATCTGGACGGGTGTGGGATACATCAATGCAGCATTGGAAGATCTGGAGCAGGTCGATTACGTGTCGCTTGGTATCTCGGATGCTGAAATGGCGGCAATATTGGCAGAATTGAAAGTACTCAGGGCATTCCATTACATGAAAATCATGGAGTTATGGGGTAACGTGCCGATCATCACTACGGTGGGAGAACCACTGAATCCACCTACACAACCCAAAGAGGAAGTTTTCAACTTCGTGAAAACTGAGTTGGAGACTTACGTTCCGCAGTTGTTGCCTTATTCGACCGAGCTGGTTGGCCGTGTGTCAGCTACTGCGGGTTATGCGATGCTCGCCGAATTGTACTTGAATGCAGCATATTTCGTGGGCACACCGATGTGGGATGAGTGTATCGCGGCGTGCGATAAAATCATCAGCGGTGAAGCCGGCGGAATTGGTGGTACGCCCAGGCTAGCCGATAACCTAACTGAAACGTTCAGTAACACCAATAAGAACGCTAGCGAATCCCTCTTTCAGTTCGCGTTTAGCAGACAGGGCGGCTTTACCTTCGACTGGGGTGGATTCTTTATGGGATATGATAATATTAAAGAGGTGCTCGATGTCGGCTATGGCGGATGGAACGCGTTTGTCGTCATCCCATCCGCGTTCGATGCATATGCAGATAACGATCTTCGAAAAGAGGAGTGGTTTTTGTTTGGCCCGCAATACAAATACGGTACTAATGAGCAGGTACTAGGGACAGAAGAATGGAACGGTAAGCCGTTCGCCTACGTCAATTCGATCCGTCGCGAAAGTGAGGGCGATTTTGAGAGCGAGGGCAGCATGGCCGAGGGCGAAGAGAACAGCGGTGCGCGTTTCCATAAGTATAAGAGCGGTACCCTGGACGATGAAAATTATCAAGAGAACCATTACATCATCTATCGTCTAACCGAAATCTATTTCAACAAGGCGGAGGCCATAATGCGGAAAAATGGCGGTACGGCCACACAAGAGGCGGTCGATCTCATCAATGCGTGCCGGGAACGGGCATTTGCAGGTGAGGATTGGCCTGCGGCGCGCTATACGACCGCTACCCTGACGATGGATGAATTGTTAGCTGAAAAGGGTCGTGAGTTTATCTTCGAAGGGAAGCGCCGTACAGATATCATACGGTTCGGCCGGTTTACTAACGGTTCTTGGTGGGATCATGAACCGACCAATGATCCAACACGGGAAATCTATCCGATTCCACACACCCAACGGGCGGCAAACCCCAATTTGCAGCAGAATCCGGGATACCCCAATTAAACCATTAACGCCAGCAAGTTGTTACATAACT
>CAZTJY010000040.1:0-29342 GCA_964613725.1 uncultured Parapedobacter sp.
GCGCTTGGCTTTCGGCCAAGGGGTATACCATTTCAAGCCTGACGGTACCGATTTCGAGTATTTGGCGACCACCAGCAACAATACGTGGGGGCTGGGGATGACCGAAGATAACAACGTGTTTATCTCTACAGCGAATAATACCCATAGCGCCTATTATTCAATGCCCGAACGATTGGTACAACGTCGCCTTCGGAATGAAGATAACCGGCAATCGGTCAATGCGGTGCAGAAAGTAGACGGCCATTATGAAGTACACGCCATGACGCCCAACCTCAGGCAAGTAGACGTGGTGGGTGGCTTTACATCGGCGGCAGGACACCATTTCTATACCGCGCGCGATTACCCGCAAAGCTATTGGAATCGGGTGGCCTTTGTTACTGAGCCTACCGTACGCCTGGTACACAACGCAATCATCGAACCGGATGGTGCCGGCTTCAAAGAACACGACGGCTGGAACTTGGTGGCAAGTTCGGACGAATGGTTTGGCCCTATCCATTCGGAAGTAGGTCCAGATGGCGCCGTGTGAATACTCGATTGGTACAATTTCATCATCCAGCACAACGTCTTCGTCCCGGCACAGGCGCCCTCGGAATTTGTATTACCCTTCATTGAGCAGCCCCACGGTCCGGGTAACGCATTTGAAAGTGATTTACGTGACAAAAAGTACGGGCGCGTGTATCGGTTGGTTTATAAAGATGCCAAGCACAACACCGGATCCAAGCTTTCTAAAGACGACCCGGATGGCCTGTTAAAGGCGCTGAAGCGTGACAATAAATTTTGGCGTACCCACGCGCAGCGGCTGTTGGTAGAACGCGGGCAGGCCGATGTTGCTGAGGATCTGATCCGGATTGCGAGCGACAGAAAAGTCGATAAAATCGGCTTGAACGCACCGGCCATCCACGCCTTATGGACCCTTCAGGGGTTGAATCTGATTGGCGAGCGAGACGATGTAGCCGATGCCGTGATTGCAGCCTTAACGCACCCATCGGCCGGTGTGCGCAAAGCGGCAATCCAAGTACTTCCGGTAACCGAAAAATTCAGCGATGCACTGTTGAGCAGTGGCGTGCTAGCCGATACCAGTCTGAATACCCGGCTCGCCGCATTCGTGAAGCTCACGGAATACCCCGCATCTGAGTCTGTCGCGAAAGCGCTGCTTGAGGCGACGAACGATTCGGCCAATGAACAGGACCGCTGGCTGTCCCAAGCGCTAGTTGCAGCCATCGCTCAACACGAGGACGCCTTCTTCCAATTGGCGTCGGCACCGGGCGCGAGCAGCTTTGCTACGCGCATATTGGAGTCGCTGGCTAACGAGGAGTATACCCTCGGCCGTCGAAGCCGCTTTCCGTTCTCACCCGACGTTTCCAACAAAGAAATCCACCTTCAAATGGAGGTCCATCGGCGCGACAACCAGCCTTATAACGGGCTGATCGTAGGGCAAGGCGATAAGACCGGCGGTTATGCGGTTTACGCGAAGAATAATCGGTTGTTTTTTGAGGTGTATCAGCATGGCCAAACGTCAACGGTAACCTCGCGCGGAAATCTTCCCAACGAATTTGTGGCCGATGCCCGCCTAGCGGCGGATGGCTCAATGGAATTGCTGGTCAACGGCGCGAGTCAGGGCATTGCCAAAGCCATGCACCTGTTTGCGCAGTCGCCCGAACTTAACCTGCGTTCAGGAGAGGATTTCGGCGAAGCACATGCATTTGCTGACTACGGCGAGTCCTCGCGCTTCACCGGCAATGCCAACCGCATCACGGTAAGGCTATCTAAAGCAAATCGGTCTGCCACCGGAGCGCACGATGATGCCGCCGCCGAAGCCGACCCCGCGGCTAATATGCCATCGGAACGGATTGAGCTGAAAGCGGTGAAAGACATCATGCAGTATGACAAGAAGCTGATTACCGTCCCTGCCGGCAAACGGATTACCTTGGTATTTGAGAACCCTGATGGGATGCAGCATAACCTGCTGATTATCCAGCCCGGCACACTGGACATCGTGGGTAAGGCAGCTGATGATATGTTGCGCTCTTCTGAGGCTTACGAAAAGCAATACATCCCGTCGGTTCCGGAAGTGCTGCACCATACCCCCCTGGTGAATCCTGGAGAAAGTTTTACCCTGGAGTTTACCGCGCCTACCGAACCGGGGGATTACCCGTACGTATGTACATTCCCGGGGCATTGGCGTGGGATGAATGGTATTATGCGCGTAGTTAAGTAACAAAGAGAACCCAATAGAATTTAAACATGATGAACACGATGAAACTATTAGCGGGGTTGGCCTTATGGCTCATCACCGCGGGCGATGCACTCGGCCAAAACAAATCCATCCGCATTTTGATGGTGGGTGGCGGCGGCTCCCATGATTTCGGCCGTTGGTACGGTCAGGAAGACAAGAAAACAATCGAGGCAGCCGGTAATTACCAGGTAACATATACCGAGAACACGGATTCTATACCGGCCTACCTGAAACAATCGGATCTCTTGATTTTGACGAACAATCAACCGATTAACACAGTGGGACAGGCTGCTATTACCAAGTTCGTCGAAAAGGGCCATGGGCTGCTGCTGTTGCATGCGGCGGTATGGTACAACTGGGCCGATTGGCCAGCGTACAACTTGAATTATGTAGGCGGCGGGAGCAAGAGCCACGAGAAGCTCCAGGACATCAAAAATTTTGTAGTGAATGCCGGACACCCGATCACACAGGGCGTTCCTGCAAAATTCGAGTTTGTTGATGAGTTGTATCGGTTCGTGCCAGACCCCGCTGCGAAAGGAATTGAGGTATTGGTCATTGGCCAATCCAAGGAAACCGATGCGGTTTATCCGGGTGTGTTCACCGTGAAGCACCGGAAGGCAAAAATTGCCGGAATTACAACAGGCCACGACGAGCGTAGCCATCAGCACGAGGCTTACAAAACATTGTTGGTTAATGCCCTCAAATGGATTGCAAACGAATAGAAGAATATAATTAGCTAAAAACAAGAAGAGAACATGTCACAAATCACTGTCGTTATCGTAGGAATGGGTTTCGGGAAAGAGTTTATACCCATTTATCAAAAGCATCCGAATATCAAAGCTGTTGGGATTTGCACACGCAATGAACAGACACTTAATGAGCTAAAAACAAAATTCAACCTCGATGATGATTTGGTTTTCACCGATTTCGAAGACGTCGTTAAACGCGAGGATGTGGATGCGATCCACGTGGTAACCCCTGTGCCGGAACATGCCCGCATGACGTTGGCATCGCTCAACGCGAATAAGCATACGGCGTGCACCATTCCCATGGCGATGACCGTGGAAGACTGCGAGGCAATCGTTGCAGCCAAACGCAAATCGGGCAAAGTGTATATGATGATGGAAACCGCGCTGTATACCCGCGAGTTCCTCTATGGGTTGAAATTGGCAGAAACCGGGCAACTGGGTAAAATCCAATTCGTCCGCGGCTCGCATATCCAAGACATGAGCATGGAAGGATGGGCCGAGTATTGGAAAGGCTATCCGCCCATGTTGAACGGAACGCACGCGATTTCGCCACTGTTGCGCATCAACAACACCATTGCGGAATCGGTGGTCTGCCACGGTTCCGGGCGGCTATCGGACGATTTGGCCAGCCGATACAACGCACCCTATGCGGTAGAGACGGCTACATTCAAGTTAAAAGGTACCGATGTTGTGGCCGAAGCCACCCGTTCCCTTTTTGATGTGGTACGGCAGTATCGCGAGAGCTACGATGTGTATGGAACGAAGATGTCATTCGAGTGGGAGCAATTGCAAGACGAGGAGCATGTGATATTCGACGGCGGTGAAAACGCACGGCGCATTGATGTGCCGGATACCGATGAGTTATTGATTCCGGAAATTGCTGATTTCACCAAGCGTGAGCGCATTGACGACCCGAACCACGTGTCGTTCCTTCAAGGTGCTGGCCACGGCGGTTCGCACCCCCACCTCGTACAGGAATTCGTTGCTGCTATCGTCGAAGGCCGCGACTCGGCCGTGGATGCGGCACTTGCAGCAAACTATACGTGTGCGGGTATCTGTGCGCATGAATCGGCCATGAAAGGCGGTGTACGTGTGGAAATTCCAAGTTTTGAATAAATTATTGGTTCATAAGTTAAGTTAGTTGGTTTTAAATGATGCATATAGGAATTAGCACATTTGTTTGGGTTTCACCGTTTTCAACGGCGTCGTTCGACGTATTGCGCAAGGCGAAAGACATCGGTTACGACGTGATTGAAATCGCTGTGGAAGATCGTGAACTGATCGATTGGGTAGCCTTGAAGAAGGTAGCGCGTGAATTGGGCTTGCGTGTGACGGTCAGTGGTGCTTTTGGTATGGACCGCGATATTTCCAGCGAGCGACCTGAAATCCGGGCGAATGGGCTTTCCTATATCATCGACTGTTTGGAAATCGCCAACGATTTCGAAAGCCCTGTGTTTGGCGGACCGCTGTATTCGGCGGTCGGCAAAACGCGGTTGGTTTCTGCTGAGCAGAAGGTGCAGGAAAAGCAGTGGTGCCAGGAAAACCTCTACCAAGCCATCCGACGTGCCGAAGGACTCGGCGTCACCTTGGCGCTCGAGCCGCTAAATCGTTTTGAAACCGATATGGTCAATACGGTGGACCAAGCGATAGCCATCGTAGACGACTTGAACAGCCCGTACTTGAAGATTTTATTGGATACGTTCCATAGCAACATCGAAGAAAAAGACATTCCAGCCAGCATCATCAAGTTGGGCGACCGGCTGGTCCATATCCAAGCCAACGAGAATGACCGCGGAACACCTGGGACAGGCCACTTGGACTGGTTGGGTATACGGGATGCGCTTCGCACGATAGGCTATGACGGAAGCTTGGTCATTGAAACCTTTGGTGCGCCTTCCAAAGAGCTGGCCCGGGCGGCCAGTATTTGGCGGCCGTTGGCCAACAGTGCCGATGAGCTGGCAACTGAAGGGTTCGCCTTTTTAAAAGAAACATTTTGCTTGTGATGCATCCCTGATGTATCAATATTTGATTATTTATAAATACTAAGTTATGAGAAGAAGGGAGTTTATCTACATGCTGAATGCCGGCGTAGCGGCAAGCGTATTATCGAAAACGGCTTTTGGTGGCGTATTCAGGAGCCGACCGGGCGCAGCGCGTATGCAAGAAGAACTAGGTTACCATACCATTCAGTCGGTGACTTTTGGTGATGTGCGGATGCAATACCCGCGTTTTGTGGGGAAGAACGCTCGGCTGGATGTACATGGTTATGGTCCGCGTATAGGCATTTGTACCATTACGACAGACAAAGGTGCCACGGGTTGGGCTTCTCTTCGGGGCGGTCGCGGCGATGCCGAACGGCGCGTTTCCGAACTGGTGGGCAAGAAGTTGTCGGACGTTTTCCACGTTGATGCCGGTATCACCGACGATCGGTACATCCCCTTCGATATCGCCTTGCATGACTTGGCAGGTGTGGCGTTAAACAAACCAGTATATGCATTACTGGGCCGTGAAACGCCGTTTACCACAAAGTATTATAGCGGCATGATTTATTTCGATGACCTCGAGCCTGCCCATGCACCGGGAGGCATCGATAAGGTATTGGCCAACTGCCGCTATGATTATGACTACGGCTACCGCCAGTTCAAATTGAAAATCGGCCGCGGGCACCGTTGGATGTCTCAAAAGGAAGGGTTGGCCCGGGATATCGAGGTCACCAAACGGGTGGCCGAGGCATTTCCCGATTGCGAGATCTTGGTAGACGGCAACAACGGGTTTACCGTTAGTGAATTTATCGAATACCTCGAAGGGATCGGCAATACGCAGCTATTTTGGATTGAAGAACCGTTCCATGAAACCGTTCAGGATTACCGGGCACTGCGCGACTGGATGGCAAAGAACAAGGTGAAGAGTTTGCTAGCGGAGGGCGAGGCCGATCCGGACCCCGCATTACTAGACGAGTTGATGCGGCAAAAGCTGATGGACGTGCACATCTCCGATATCGAGGGGCTGGGATTCACGAATTGGCGCAAGCTTATGCCATCGCTGGTACAATATGGCGTGCAGGCGTCGCCCCATGCTTGGGGTTCACTCCTTAAAACATTCTATACGGCTCACATGGCCGGCGGTTTGGGCAATACGGTAACGATTGAAGGGGTTACGAGCACGTCTGACGACGTTGATCTCAGTGCATACACCATCAAGGACGGGAAATTAGTGCCGCCAACTGCACCGGGCTTTGGGCTAACCTTGTTGAGGTAGTCTTGGTAGGGGACATCTTTCGCTCCCAAATATTTTTAGCTTAAGTTGATAAAACGATTTAGTTACCAAGCCGAGATGACATGTAATTCACGTAACTGCATACAGTTATAATCCATAAAACAAAAACAATAGAAACGATGAGTAAAACTTTACTTACAGCACGCCAATGGCGTGTTGGGCGCGGGTATCTCCTGGTGATTTCCCCGCCGTAATTGTCAGTCAAGGTCGTACCAATTATATGAACCCGTAGCAGCCGTTAGCGACCAAGCCTAATCATGGTAGTTGTAAGCGCCGTTTGCCGTGTGTGTACCATACCACGGTGCCGAATTATTGGCTTTTTTGAGGCTGTCTGCGCTATTTTAAACCATTGAAAATGAATATTAACCGAGGATTATTATTATGAGAATGATGCAAATCATGAAAAGTGATAAACAGCCACTGCGCTTGGTGATAGTGGCCTTTATCGTACTAAGCTTTGGTGGCTGCAAGGATAGCAATCCCACCGTGGATGCCGTACAACCGTTTGACCCCTCCAAGCCGGTTGTCGTGTCCGATTTTAATCCCAAATCGGGCGGCATGGGGCAACGTCTTGTGATTTACGGACAGAACTTCGGGGATGACGCCGAAAATGTGTCGGTGTTTATAGGTGGAAAGAAAGCGAAAGTAATCAATGTGCGGGGCGAGTCGCTCTATTGCTTGGTGCCGAAGCAAGCGTTTAGCGGCGAAATCGAAGTACGCGTGTCGGATGACAGCAGGCAGGTGATCGGTAAATCGCCGCAGGCATTCGACTACCAGCGTAAGATGGTCGTCTCTACCGTTGTCGGATATCGCAACGATCGGGGAGATGAACCCTGGAAAGACGGAAAATTTAAAGATGCTGATGAGACGAAAATGGCAAGTGGCTTTTGGGAACCGTCTTTCATGAAATTCGATCCGCTAAATCCGAAGCATTTATGGATGACGTTTGACTTTAATAACGGACTTTACCTGATTAATTTCGAGGACAGTACCGTGACGAAAAAGCGCTCGGATTTCGACCGTCCCCGCAGTATCGATTTTACGCTTGACGGCCAGCACATGATCATTGCGGAAGACCGCGGGGGAGAAAACGACCGGGCAACCTATCGGTTGTCGCGCGACAAAGACTGGCAAGACCGGGAAATCCTGACGAGGTATAGGCAGTGTAATGGGGCAACCATCCATCCCGTCAACGGCGAAATGTATTTCAACAGTTACGAAAAGGGGCAGTTTTTCCGCTTTGACCTGAATAAATACTTTGAAGAAGGGCTGGGGGATAAGGATTATGAAACCTTGTTTGTGGTGCACGACCCGCAATGGGAATATAAAATCTTTATGCACCCGACGGGTAACTATGCTTATATCCTGGTCATTAACCAGCACTATATCCTCCGGGTGGATTATAATTGGGAGAAGGAACAATTCAACCAGCCTTATCTGGTAGCCGGCCAGCTTAGAGCTGCGGGGTATGAAGATGGCGTGGGCTCGTCGGTCCGCCTACGGAATCCCTACCAAGGGGTGTTCGTGAAAAATACCGATTACGTGGACGCGGGCAAGCCCGACGAATACGATTTTTATTTCACCGAGCAGCATAACCATGCCATCCGAAAGCTGACGCCAGAAGGGAGTGTGACCACGTTCGCGGGAAGAGGAAGCTCCAGTATCAATAATGACCCCTGGGGCTATGTAGATGGGGATTTACGGGAGGAAGCGCGATTTAATCAGCCCACGGGCATTGCTTACAACGAGGCGGAAGGCGCCTTTTACATTGGCGACAAGGATAACCGAAGGATACGCAAGATCGCCTTGGAAGAAATGGATGACGACCAATTAGACAACAATAATGAAGGAAATGATGACTAGGTTATTAACAATAGCAGCGTTACTGATCGGCGTTACGTTCACGGCACGGGCGCAAGAGACCGTCGAGGTAACTGGAGTCGTAACCGACGCAACCCACGTGCCGCTGGTAGGGGTGAGTGTATTCGTAACCGATGCGCCCGGATTGGGAACAGTGACCGATAACGACGGTAAATATAGCATCCGGATTGAACGGTATAAGAAGTTGACCTTCTCGTATATCGGCTATGACAGGCAAGAAATACTGATCAAAGACGATTTTGTCGTCGATGTCGTGCTGGAAGAATCGGAGATGAGCGTATTGGATGAAGTTGTTGTGACAGGCACGGGCCCGCAATCAAGGTTAACGCTGACAGGTGCCGTCAGTACGGTGGATGTAGATGACATGAAATCAAACCCCACATCAAGCCTGTCAAATGCCTTGGCCGGAAACGTACCAGGCGTGTTGGCCATGATGCAATCGGGACAGCCCGGAAAGAATATCTCGGAATTCTGGATCCGTGGGATATCCACGTTCGGCGGTGGAACCGGCGCATTGGTGTTGGTCGATAACATCGAGCGCGACCTGAATGAAATCAATATTGAAGATATTGAGACCTTTACGGTACTGAAAGATGCAGCGGTTACGGCGATTTATGGGTCGCGGGGAGCTAATGGTGTTATCCTGATTACGACCAAGCGGGGTAAAGAGGGCAAGATTAACATCAGCTTCAAACACGAGACCATTTACAATACGCGTACCATTACCCCCGAGTTTGAAGACGGGTTTACGTACGCGAACCTACTCAATGAGTCGCGCATTACCCGCAACCACGAGCCGATTTACCAGCCCGAAGAGCTGGAAATCCTGCGGTTGGGCTTGGACCCCGACTTATATCCGAATGTCAATTGGCAAGACCTGCTGCTGAAAGATGGTGCCATGACCTACCGTGCCAATGTGAATGTAAGCGGGGGAGGGGCGACGGCCCGTTATTTCGCGTCAGGCAGCTATGTCGACGAAGGCGGTATGTACAAAACCGACGAGACGTTGCGGAACGATTACAATACCAATGCCAATTACCGGCGATGGAATTACCGGCTCAATGCGGATATCGATATCACCAAGTCGACATTGCTGAAAGTCGGTGTTTCCGGTGCGCTCAGTAAGCGTAACAGCCCGGGTATGGGCGATGGGGATTTCTGGGGTGTTCTGTTCGGATACTCGCCTATTCGAACGCCGGTGATGTATTCCAACGGCTACGTACCAGCAGTGGGTACCGGGAATCAAACGAATCCTTGGGTGGTTGCCACGCAAACAGGGTTCAATGAGAATTGGGGAAACAACATACAAACCAACCTCGAAATCGAGCAGAATTTTGACTTCATCACGAAAGGCCTTCGTGCACGGGGAATCGTTGGGTTTGATACGAACAACTCAAGCACCATTGAGCGCCGGAAGTGGCCTGAGCAATGGCGTGCCGAACGTGCCCGCAATGAAAACGGTGAACTGGTGTTCAGTCATGTTGCTAATCCCGCCGAGATGTTTCAGAATAGTTATTCAAGTGGCAACAGGCGTGAGTTCGTTGACGTGATGATTAATTACGACCGGGATATCGCAAGCGACCATCATGTGGGGGCCGTGGCCCGGTTTACCCGCGATGCTTTTATAGAAACAATCGGTATCGGTGGCGATATCAAGAATGGGATATCCCGAAGGAACCAGGGACTGGCAGGCCGTTTTACCTATAACTACAACTACCGGTATTTCGTCGATTTCAATTTCGGTTATAACGGTTCGGAAAACTTCGCCGTAGGCGAACAATACGGATTCTTCCCCGCATTTTCCATGGCGTGGAACGTGTCTGAGGAATCTTTTATCAAAAACAATGCAACATGGTTAAATATGTTCAAGATCCGCTATTCGTGGGGCCGGGTGGGTAATGACCAGTTGGGCGGAGGTGAACGCTTCCCTTATTTGTATACCATCGCAGACGGGCATTTCAACGATAACGGAGACTGGGTTAATGAGGCCGGTTACCAATGGGCCGATTATGGTTTTAATCGATCGTTTATCGGTATGAAGTACGCACAGGTTGCTTCCCCTTATGTGACATGGGAAATGGCCGTCAAACATAACCTCGGTTTCGATATTGCCCTCTTCCGTGACAAGGTGGTTGCCAACCTCGACTTCTTCGACGAAGAGCGGACCGGTATCTACATGCAACGGAACTTTTTGCCGGCCATGGTGGGTCTGGAAAGTAACCCAAGGGCCAACGTAGGCGCCGTGAAATCCCGCGGTTTTGACGGGCGTCTCGAATATAAGCAGAAAGTGGGCGAAGTGAATCTGACGGCTCGGAGTAACATCACCTACAGCAAAAACGAGATTCTGGAGATGGATGAGGAGAACAACGTGTATGCCTACCAGAATGCAGAAGGCTACCGTGTAGACCAAGCCAGGGGGTTGGTGGCCCTGGGTTTGTTTAAAGATTACGACGACATCCGCAATAGCCCTACGCAGGTGTTTGGACCCTATCAACCCGGCGATATCAAGTATAAGGATATCAATGGCGATGGGATTATTGACGATGGCGACCGCGTGGCCATTGGTGCTACGAGGCGGCCCAACCTGATCTATGGACTCGGCGTATCCGCCAGTTGGAAAGGCTTGGATGTCAACGTGCATCTCCAAGGTGCGGGTAAATCAACATTCTCTACGTTTGGCAAAACCGTGTACGCATTCAGCGAAGGCGAGTGGGGGCAAGTGATGAAGGGGATGATGGGCGACAACCGGTGGATATCGGCCGATATTTCGGGAGATCCGGCTACCGAAAACCCGAACGCTTCCTACCCGCGCTTGAGTTTTGGTGCCAATCCCAACAACTTTAGGGAATCGACGTACTGGCTACGAAACGGCCAGTATCTCCGGCTGAAAACGGTTGATATCGGTTACACGCTACCCAAGCAGTTGGTTAGCCGGATCAAAACCAATAATATCCGGGTATTTGTCGTAGGTACCAATTTATTGACATGGTCAAAATTCAAGCTTTGGGATCCCGAATTGGCTACGCCTCGGGGGGAAGATTATCCGCCGTCCAAATCCGTTACACTCGGGATAAGTGTTAACCTTTAAGTCAAAAGCGATGCAAAAGAAGATATATTGTATGTTATTGCTGGTGCTTGGCACCAGCATCATTTCGTCCTGTAACAAGGACTACCTCGAATCAGACCAGTATTTCAAAGACCGCCTTACGGTCGAAAAAGTGTTTTCAAGTAAGGTGTATACCGAACAATGGCTGGCCCATGTATTTGCCGAATTCACCGGTATTAATGCCGATGTGGCCAGTAAAGGCCATACGCCCCACAGTTTTGCCGACGATATGTACTATGGCGATCGGGACAGTGATTATGATCCTTCAAAGAATGAGCTGTCATACAACATGTTCAAGATGGGAGAATATAACGAGAACGATAAGCAAGGTACTTGGATGCAATGTTACCGGGGTATCCGAAATGCGACTACATTGATCCACAATGTGCATATGAACACCGAGATGTCTGACGTGGAGATTGCCGATTACCGCGGACAGGCGCGGTTTGCCCGGGCTTACCTGTACTGGTTGCTGCTCCGCAAATACGGGCCTATTCCATTGCTGCCCGATGAAGGGTTGGACTACACGGAGAGCTATGATGAACTGGCCGTTCCGCGTAGCACGTATGAAGCGTGCGCCGAATACATCGCCACCGAAATGCTGCAAGCTGCCAAAGAAATGGAGCGGCTTGGAATGACGCGGGGACAGGATGGATCGGCCCGCCCAACCTGCGGTGCCGCGCTGGCTACCCGGGCCAAGGCGCTGCTCTTTGCCGCGAGTCCATTGGCCAATGGAAATACATCGGCCTTCGCTGCTCAACTGACTGATGATGCTGGGAACCGACTGCTTTCTGCCGACTACAATGAAGAGAAATGGGCAAAAGCTGCCGCTGCAGCAAGGGACGTCATCGAGCTTGGCGTTTACGAACTGTACTGGGTGCCTTTGCAGGAAACTGGGGACGATGCCACCGTTATTCCTCCGTCAGACAACAATTTCTCAGAGAAAAGTTGGCCGGAAGGCTGGGCGAATATCGATCCTGCCAAGTCGTATGCACAGGTGTTTGATGGAACGCTACAACCGTCCGGAAACCCGGAACTGATCTTTACGCGAGGTAACAACCAAGGAAGTGAAAGCATCGCAGCGATGGTTGCACACCAATTGCCTCGCTCGGCCACCGGCTGGAATACACATGACGTAACCCAGAAACTGGTCGATGCCTATTACATGAACAATGGTGCAGATGCCCCTGGGAAAGATAAGGAAATCGGTCGCGGAGACGGTTCCGACCGCCTTGGCGGCTATGTGACGCAAGAGGACTATGACGCGGGTAAATTTCGTCCGCTGCGACCGGGCGTTTCGTTGCAATACGCCAATCGCGAACCCCGGTTTTATGCATCGGTGGCGTACAACGGCAGTTTCTGGTCCCTGCTTAACGAATCGCAGGAGCGCAACCGGAACCAGCAAGTGTTCTATTACCGCGATGACAGCCGCGGGAATGGATTCAACTCATCCAATGCATACTGGTTGCGCACGGGCTTCGGCGTCAAAAAGTTCGTGCACCCCAGTGATACTTACGAAGGCGGCGCTATTTCACGTATTGTGCCCAAAGCAGAACCCGCCCTCCGCTACGCCGATATTCTTTTGGCTTACGCAGAGGCCTTGAATGAGCTCGACGGCTCTTACACTATCCCTTCATGGCGTGGCGACAACTACACCATCAGTCGCGACATCACCCAAATGCAACGGGGTATCCACCCGGTCCGCATCCGTGGGGGGGTGCCCGATTATCCGGCTGATGTATATGGCAATAAGGACGAGTTGCGGAAGACGTTGAAACGCGAACGCTTTATCGAGCTGATGGGCGAAGGGAAACGGTATTACGACTTGCGCCGTTGGATGGATGCGCCTACAGAGGAGGCATTGCCTGTTTATGGGTGCAACGTGCTGATGAACGAAAACGAACGGGACCTTTTCCACCAGCCCGTGGCGGTATGGGCGCTCAAAACCACGTTTTCGGATAAGATGTGGTTTTGGCCCATCAGCCACACGGAGCTGAAACGTAACAGCCGACTAACCCAAAACCCGGGATGGACGTATAATGATTAATAAGGTATGTATAGGATGAAGCTCAGGCTCCATTACCATTAAACAAAAACTGATGAAGAAGTTACATATAGCAATCTTTCTATTTTCGCTGTCGGTTATCTGCGGCTCCTGTAACGACGAATGGAAAGACGAGCAGTTTAAACACCTCGTGTCGTTTAAAGCGCCGCTCACAAACGAAGGGATATCCAACATTTATGTTCGATATAAAAGTGATGAGAAGACGGTATTCCAGCAACCTTTGGTCGTCAGTGGATCGACCACGATCGAGAAAGGGATGACGGTGCACATTGCCGTGGATGCCGATACCCTTGATGTGTTGAATTATGAACGGTTCCAAAATCGGGAAGATTTTTACTATCGGGAGTTGAAGAGCTCGTACTTTTCCGTCCCGCCTACCGTCGCGATCCAACCAGGTGAGAGTACGGCCTTGTTGGCGATCGACTTTACCCTTAAGGACATCGACATGACGGAGAAGTGGGTGCTTCCGTTAACCATCGTGGACGACCCTTCCTATGATTATCAGGCCAATCCAAGGAAGCACTACCGGAAGGCACTTTTGCGTGTCAATCCCTTCAACGATTACTCGGGGACCTATAGCGGTACCGCATTGAAAACCAGCATGGATGGGTACGAAGACGAAACGCCCATCGTTAAAAGCGAGATCCGTAGCTACGTGGTGGATGAGAACACGATTTTCTTCTATGCGGGGAATATCGATGAAGAACGGCAAGACCGGCGACTGTATAAAGTCTACGCAACATTCAACGAAACGGGCGGGGTGACCCTTAGCGCCGATAATCCCGACATGAAGTTCGTGGTCAATAAGGATGCCAGCTTTACCATCACGGAGCAGATGGATGCCGTTCGTCCTTACTTGTTGCATCGGTATATAACCATTAATAACATCGACTACCAGTTTACCGACTACACCATGGTTCCCAATGTCGATATCAACTACAAGGTTAGCGGATCGTTGATTTTAGAGCGTCAATTGAATACCCAGATTCCTGATGAGGACCAGTCGATAGAGTGGTGATCGCTACCCCCTCCGTTATGCGAGCAGTGTACACTGACTGCTTAAACGGAGGGGCTTTTTTTTGGTTGATGTTTCGCTATTGCCTAATGCACGAACATTTTCGTTTCGCCAATGATATAATTTGACTATTAATAGGTATTATATTGCGGGTTTCGGAACTCCCTCCCAATTATCTTTGCTATATAATAAATTATTTCAGGTCGAGATGACACGATACCCGGCTTTAGGTTTTTAAATCTGATGGTGGTGAGATGGACAGCACGATTTCCCATACCTGCTGTTATTGGCTAAATACGCAAACCAGTTTAGTCAGTGAGGGTATAGATAGTTGGATGCAGGGTTAATCAATACAGTTATAAACAATTAAAACAAAACAACAAAAACTATGAGTAAAGCTTTACTTGTAACATTGTTATGGTGTGTTGGACTATCCATAGCAATGGCCCAAACCCGTTCCATTACCGGTACGGTGAGGGATGCAGAGGGTGGAACGCCGATTGGGAATGCGACCATCAAAGCCTTGGCCAGCCAACGGACTACGTCGAGCTCGGCGGACGGCACATTCTCCATTGAAGTGGCATCCAATGGAGACTCTTTATTGGTGACTTACCTCGGCTACGAGCAGCTGGTGGTCCGTGTAGGAGCCAATACCAACAACGTGTCTATCGACTTGACTTCCTCTGCCGAATCGTTAGAAGAAGTGGTGGTAACGGGGTTCGGTATGGCGCAAAAGAAAGAAACGTTGACCGGGGCCATTTCATCCATCAGTTCGGATGACATTAGCCGGTCGCTCTCGTCGACGACGTCGGGCGCCTTGGTCGGTAAAATCCCGGGCCTGAACTTCCGACAGACGGATGGCCGTCCGGGGTCATCCACCAACATCCAAATCCGTAACATGGGTACCCCTTTGTTCGTTATCGATGGGGTGCAGAAGGATGCGGGTCAGTTCAATAACCTGGATTTCAACGATATCGAATCCATCTCCATATTGAAGGATGCTTCGGCGGCAATCTATGGTGTACGGGCAGCAAACGGCGTCGTGGTGGTGACCACCAAGCGGGGTAAACGGAACACGAAAAACACCATTAGCCTGACCTCCAATTATGGGTTTCAGAACCTGTCCACCTTCCCTCAGCCGGGCGATGCCGTAAGTTTTGTGGAAACCTACATCCAATCGGAAACGGTACAAGGCGTGGGCAGCTATCGGTATGATGCCGAGGATTTGGCGAAATGGAAGCAAGGCACGGAAAAAGGCTACGTGCCCTTCGACTGGTATGATTACATCTGGGAAACCTCGCCGCAGGTCTACCTCAATGCCAATGTCTCTGGTGGCTCCGATAAAATCAACTACTATTTCAGTTTGGGCCACCTCAATCAGAACGACGTGATTGTAAACTACGGCGGGTTCAAGCGGACGAACGTTCAGATGAACATTAGCTCGCAGATTTCCGATCGGTTCCGTGTGGGGGCCAGTTATAACGCCCGGCACGAGTATCGCAGAAATCCCGGTGTTCCCGGTGGTGACGACTTGTGGCTACCCCGCTTCGGTACGTTCATGAACTTGCCTACCGTGCGGCCGTTTGCCAACGATAACCCGGATTACCCCACGCTGACGTCCACTGACCCGGGTACGAACTTCGGTTGGTTGAACTATGAGTTGTCGGGTGAGCGGACAGAGACTTGGCGGGTTAGCCAGCTCAATTTCGACGCCGAGTACGATATTATCGACGGGTTGAAAGCCAAAGCGTTGGTTGGCTACTACTATGCGTCACAGCGGATGGATAACCACGAATACACTTACAAGCTTTACGACTACGATGAAGCCACGGATACCTATCCCGTGATTTTTGAGAACAACAACCCCTGGCGGGAGCGGCGAATGGGCCACGTGGAAGAAATGACTTCCAACGTACAGTTGAATTATAGTAAGTCGTTCGGGAACCATAATATCGCAGCAATTGGCGGGGTGGAAAGTATTCTCCGAAAGACGCCCACTACTTGGGTACACTCCATACCGACAGCGAACGCGTTGAAGCTAATTGATTATGAAACCATGGACACTTACACCGATGAGGGCGACAATCCCGAGGCTCGGTTAGGCTACATCGGAAAGATCAATTACGATTACAACGGAAAATATCTCCTTGAATTGCTCGGGCGTTACGATGGTTCGTGGAAATTCCCGCCCAACGACCGTTGGGGCTTTTTCCCGGCTGCATCTGCCGGTTGGCGTATTTCGGAAGAATCGTTCTGGAAAGACAACAAAATCGGCAGTATTGTTAATGACTTCAAACTCCGCGGATCGTTCGGTTTGGTGGGTGACGACAATACACCGGGATACGGTGCCTTCGATTACATGAGTGGGTATAATTATAAACAGGGCGGCTCAGTGATCGATGGTGTATATGTTTTGGGTTCACAGCCCCGTGGCTTACCTGTTACAACGCTTTCCTGGCTACGCGCCGAGATGATTAACGTCGGTTTTGACGCGGCGTTCCTCAACCATCGGTTGTCGACCACGGTAGAATTCTTCCAACGGAAGCGGACGGGGCTCCCAGCAGCACGGTACGATGTGTTAGTACCAACGGAAGTTGGTTTCGGTTTGCCCAACGAGAACCTGAATTCTGATATGCACCGCGGATACGAAGCGGTAGTACGCTGGAGTGACCGTGCGGGCGAGCTAACCTATTCATTGGCTGGGAATGTGACTTTTTCTCGCTTTTACGACTGGGACCGTTACAAACCGCGGTTTTCCAACTCATGGAATGTGTACCGCAATTCGATCGTACAACGGTATGGCTACCTGAACTGGGGTTTGCAGTCTGACGGGCAATTCCAAAGCTGGGAAGAAATTGAAAGCTGGCCAATCGACAACGACCGCCAAGGTAACCGTACGTTGCGTCCCGGCGACGTGAAGTACAAAGACCTTAATGGTGACGGCGTCATCAACGGGATGGATGAGCGCCCCATCGGCTATCGCCAAGACGCGACGCCTGCGCTCAACTTTGGGTTCAATTTCGCCTTTGCTTACAAAGGGTTTGACTTGGCTTTGGACTTCTCGGGTGGTGCCATGTACACCTTCTATAAACAATGGGAAATGCGTACGCCGTTCCAGAACGGTGGTAACATACCCCAGTATTATATTGATGGCGCATGGAAGCTCTCCGACATCTTTGATGCCAACAGTGAGTTGATTCCCGGTGAATACCCGATGCTGCTAATTGGTAATGGCGAGCATAGCAATTATTGGAACAGTGATTTCTGGAAGCAGAATATCCGGTACATTAAGCTCCGCAACGTGGATTTTGGGTATTCATTGCCATCGCGAATGCTCGAGCCGCTTTCTATTACCGGCGTTCGGGTGTATTTCTCCGGACAAAACCTCCTTACCTTGACCAACTTGATTGGTATCGACCCGGAGATGCAGGAAGATAACGGTTTGGGTTACCCGACGATGCGGATTTTCAATTTTGGTTTGAATGTGAGGTTTTAGTATTTGGAGATTTTTTTAAAGTAAAAGAAAGAATGATGAAAAAGTCAAGCATATCAATATTCAAGGTGCTGGTGTTAGCGGGTGGGATTACTTGCTTCAATAGCTGTTCAGACTTCCTTGAGCGCCAGCCCGACACCATCATGACCGACGACCAGATTTTCGGCGATGCGGTAATGATCCGGTCGGTATTGGCCAACTATTACGGACGCGTGAATTGGGGACAACACAACGGCGATTCCTACACGTACACCATCCTGGATGAGGCGGGAAGGTCAGATGGGGGGCCAGACAACATCCAGAATTATGCAAATGACCTGTGGCGGGTTTATGATTATACGCTGATACGCAACATTAACCAGTTTTTGCAAGGTCTACGCGAAACCACCGCGCTTGCCGAAGACGATAAACGGGTTTATGAAGGGGAAGCACGCTTTCTTCGTGCCTGGACGTATTTCAATATGGCTCGCGGTATGGGGGGCATGCCGATTGTGGGCGACGAAGTGTTTGAATACGAGAGTGGAACGGATATCACAGCGTTGCAATTTCCGCGCTCGACCGAGGCAGGGATATACGATTACATCATCGAAGAATGTGAAGCCATTGTCCCCTTGCTATCCGACGAGACCAATACCCACTCGGCCCGTGCCAACAAGTGGGTGGCGTTGATGTTGAAGGCGCGTGCGGCCATTTATGCCGGTTCTTTGGCGAACTACAACAACAAGATGGCGAGTCCGATTACGACGCCGGGTGGCGAAGTGGGCATTCCCGCAGATCGTGCGGCTGGGTATTACGAGCAGGCTTTGGCCGCGGCAAAGGACGTGATCGATAACAGTCCGTACGAGCTGCAAATGAACAAACCCGACGACCTGGAGCGGAACTTCTACGAAGCATTAAGTGTAAAAGACAACAATACAGAAGTTATCTGGGCACACGACAGGATTTACCCGGGATCGGGGCAACAAACAAATTTCACGACCGCGAATATCCCCGGTTCGCATGCCGAAGATATCGACCGCGCCTATGCGGGCCCGATCTTGAATCTAGTGGAAGATTTCGAGTACATCAACAACCGGAACGGCGATATCCAGATCCGTGACAATAATGGGGATTATGTCTTTTACGACAATCCATTGGATGCCTTCGCGAATAAAGACGCACGGCTAGGGGGGACGGTTATTCTGCCGAATGCCTTGTTCAAGGGGACACCGGTACCGTTGCAAGCGGGCCAGAAAGTGTGGAACAATGGTTCATGGCAAACCATTCTTGGCCAGCCCGATGAGCGGGATGCTGCCGGTCGCCTCATTACCTCCACCAATGGACCAGTGCGTAACAACGATCGATACGTCAATAAAACCGGATTTTTCTTCCGGAAGTTTTTGGATGAGGCCGCTGGTGCTTCAACCCGTGGACGTAATAGCGAAATGTGGTTCCCACGGTTCCGGTTTGCCGAAGCCGTGCTCATCGCTGCAGAAGCCGCCATGGAATTGGGGCAACAACCGGTAGCCGTTGGTTACATTAACCAAGTGCGCGAACGCGCTGGCATTCAGCCTTTGACGAGCGTTACGCTGGATGACATCATCCAGGAGCGCCGGGTGGAATTTGCTTTTGAAAACCACCGGTATTGGGATATGAAGCGTTTCCGTAGGGCACACATCGTGTGGAACGGTGTGGTGAATAATCCCACTGCGCAGCAATATGCCCTGTTTCCTTACTTGGTAGTGGCCCCAGGTACGGCGAACGATGGTAAATATGTGTTCGATCGACTAGTGTTTAGCGGTTCGTTGCACCCGCGTTTCTTCGAGTTGCGGAATTATTATAATTTCATTGACTTGGGCTGGCAGAATGCGAATCCGAAAATTGTATTGAATCCATTTCAATAACCTTTATGACTACAACAATGAAAAAATATTGGAATATGTTGTTGCTTCCCGCGATAGTGGCGGCAAGCAGTTGCGGACTGGATAACTACGACGCGCCGGAATCCAAACTGGTAGGCCGGGTCGTTTACAACGGCGAGCCGGTGGGCGTCCGTGGTACAGGTGAGGCGGTACAGCTGCAGCTGTACCAAGATGGCTATGAATTGCGTGATCCCATCCCGGTATACGTGGGACAGGATGGCAGTTTCGAAGCGAAGCTATTTGATGGCGAGTATAAGCTGGTTACCCGCAATAATAACGGCCCTTGGGTGAACGACCGCGACACCACGGTGGTTAATGTAAAAGGTACGGCCAATGTCGACATCGAAGTGACGCCGTTTTATACGTTGTCGAACGTGCAGTTGTCATTGAGCGGCAGTACCGCCAACGCCTCCTTTCAAATCAACGAGGTGGCTGGTGGCCTTGATATCGACTATGTGATGATTTTGGTGAGTAAAACTTCCTTTGTCGATGACGTGTCGTACACGGCTCGCGTTGATATCAATGACGCAGCAGCCGGAAGTACCGTCACTGGATCGATCGATCTCACAAACAACGACGACTTCAAGTCGGGCCGGGCGTTGTATGCCCGCGTAGGACTGCGGCCAGTAGGCAAAGACCAGGCGATTTATTCGCAGGTCGTTAAATTGCGGTAAGTCGCAAAAAGGCTTATCTTTAACCGTCTCGCCTTAGGCGAGACGGTTATTTTCTTTTTTATCCATGTGTGCTAACCAATGTATATGGCAATCATATCCATAAACCAAACCAACAATGATGAAATATTTTAGCACATTGCTGTTAGGGTATGCTGTTGTTTTCCCATTTTGTTACGGACAAACTCAATCTATCGATAGCTTGGTTTCGGATTTGAGGTCCTTGCGATCCGATTTCCCCCGCGAGAAGCTGTTCATCCACCGCGATCGAGGTGATTACCTGTTGGGCGACACGATGTGGTACCGGGGCTACGTGCTTCGGGCGGACGGCCTGGTGCCGGGCGATAGCTTGGACGTGACGTATGTCGAAATCATCGATGGCGCGGACAAGGTGGTCCAGCGGGCTAGCGCGCCCTGCTACTGGGGTGGGTTCAGCGGGCGCATCGTGTTGGACGAAGCCGAATACGGGCAAGGGGAATACACTTTGCGTGCATACACGAACTGGATGCGCAACTACGGCGATACGTCGTTGTATGAAGACCGTTTCAAGGTAATCGACCCGCGTGCCGATCGGTGGCACGTGCGTGTGGAAGAGGCAAGCGTTGCCCATGGCCGCGCATTGGACCTACAGTTCCTTCCCGAAGGGGGGCGTTTCGTTGTTGGATTCGAGCAGCGGCTTGGGTTCAAGGCGCTGGATGCCCATGGGAGGGGGGTGGACGTCAAAGGGACGATCGTGGACGATGGCGGGATGGAGGTCTGCACATTCGCCACGTTGCACCGGGGCATGGGCGTAGTTTCTTTCACGCCGGAGGCGGGTAAGCGCTACACGGCGGTGCTGGGAGATGGATCTAGGTATCCACTGCCAGCGCTAGAGTCTTCGGGCGCGGTGCTCCGCGTGGTTAATGATCCGAAGTCGGACAGTGTGGCGGTGATGATTGAGGTCTCGCCAGACCTGCTGGGCTGGGTGTACCATTTCACGGCGGAGGCACGGGAGTCAGTAGGCATCCGTGGGTCTACGCCACCGCTGGTGGGTACTTACGTCCGGTCGTTTGCCAAAGAACTTTTCCGTCAGGTGTGGTTCGCTTCACCGTCTACGACAGCGACCTGGTGCCAGTGAACGGCCGCTCGGTATTCGTGTGGCACGACGACGATTTGAAGCTGGAGCTCACTTCCGATCGTATGGCCTATGCCATGCGCGACAGCGTGGGGCTCACACTGCGTGTAAAGGATGCGGAAGGCCACCCCATTCCGGTGGGCAGCTTTTCGGTCGCCGTGTTGGATACGGCCCAGGCCGCATTCGATGCGTACGGCGGCAACCTGCTCAGCTACATGCTGCTGGGCTCGGACCTGCGTGGGCGGATCGAGGATCCCTATTATTATCTGAAACACCCAGATTCCCCGGCGCTGGACGCCCTGTTGCTTACGCAAGGCTGGGTCCGGTACATGCGTGGTAAGGATTCGCCTGTTTACGGCCGTGAGCGTGGTTTTTCGGTCGAGGGGCGTGTCGTCAACGCGTTGGGCCGTCCGGTAGCGGGTTCGGGCATCACGCTGTTGGGTCGACTGGGTTCGGCGGGAGCGCTGTTGCGGGACACGTCGACGAATGCGGAGGGCGCGTTCCGCTTCGACGGCTTCGGTCCGTTTGCCACGGATACGGTGGGCATGTTGCTAAAGGCGCTGAACAAGCGTAACAAGGATTACGGTATCCGTGTGGAGCTGGAAGAGCCATCGTTCCCCGGCCCGTCTTCGATAAGGCCGGGGAGACGTTTGACTCCGGGCCTGTTGCTGGTCGACACGGTTTCCCGGCAGTTGGTGGAATCGCGGGCGCGTGTATTGGGCCGAATCGATCCGGGCAGCATCATGCTGGAGGAGGCGGTGGTGACGGCGCAGGCACAGATCCCGGGGTCGAAGAACCTGAATAAGGGCGGGGGAGCCGACCAAGTCATCCTGCAAGAGTCGTTCGAGGATACACCCAAGAAGACGCTGTTCAATTTGATTTATGAGCACGTGGATAAGTTCGGGACGCGGTATGTGGAGGGGGAGGGGGAATATATTCCGGGAAGGCCGGGCATAGTAAGTCGTGGCCAAGTATTTGTTGTCGGCACGAATTACGCCCGGTTTGTGATCGATGGAATGGAGTTAAGCCGATTTTATCATCCGATGGGAATGTATATTGCAGACCCCTTTAGGCCTTGGCTTCCCTCTGATGAAACATTGATCGAGGATTTTGACCCACAGGGTTACATGGACTACCTTCGTCCATACCTGGAGCTTTTCAAGGCCGAAGATATCGTCGGTATGGAAGTGATGAGCAGTACGCGATATAAGTCGCGCTACCAGGGCCGGTATTTGGGTATGAAAGAAAATATCGCAGCACAAGGAATAGGCACCCGCGGCTTAGCCTTCATCGAAATCACCACGCGCCTCGGCACTGGCCCGTTTCTGAACAAGATACCGGGCGAATACCGTTTTCGTCCATTGGTACCGGTGGTTTCACCGGAGTTCTACAGTCCGAAGTATGCTTCTTCGGATCGCGGCGAGTCAGCCGCCGATACACGGGTAACATTGTATTGGAACCCCGAGTTGTTGGTTGACAAGGACGGCAAAGCGAATTTCGCTTTCTATACTTCGGATAATGCCGGCGGGTATGTAGTCGTGGTGCAGGGTACGGATTTGTTTGGGAGGCTGGGCGTGGTGCATAGCTATTTGCGGGTGGAAGATGAATAAGGAATAGCCCACTTTCGGATAGGTGAAGGGTAGCGCAAGGGCCATGTTGGAGACCGCTTCGGGTCGGCTTCGGAGATAAGTTTACGCTCCATGCTGCCTTGTACTGCGCTAGACTGGCGGCGCCAAACGGAGTCCAGTCGGAGTGCAATATAAGCCCGGACGAAGTCCAAACCAAGCACCCAAGCCATTCCGAAGGCGATCCGGTAGGAGAGGAGTCCATTAACCGCTCGGGATTGGTTCGAATATAGTGGGGTTTTGGTCCGGCAGCTTTTCGCTTGTGCTTCGGCATTTTCCCGAACCGTTGCCGGGGCTTTGTCGAAGGCTAGTCGAACAAGTCTCGAAAAGCAGTCGAACAATTGTCAAAGAAATATCGTAGACATATACACTTGCGAGGGTTCCAGTCTGCTGCGGCCACACGTTTGGTCTTGTTGCCGAGGGGGCGTTTGCGGCCAATACATCCTTACACCAAACTATGAATAGATTTGAAAGCACCCAAACCCAGCCTGGACCGAAAGCCTGAAACTACCAATTGAAGTAGTAGAGAAATTATAACGACGGTACAAGCCGTTGGCAATGACAATAAAAAGCCTCTCCTCGATTGGTTTTAGCTGTGGTTAATTGAGCGTTTCAGGCATTTCGCTAGTCTGAGTTCCACTTCCCCGTAACCAACCCTTCAACCTCTTGAAAATGCTTATCCGTTGTCACCAAGGTCAAATTATGTTGGAGGGCAGTGGCTGCGATCCAGATGTCATTTTCCGGAATAGGTTTCCCTTTTTTCAGCAGGTCGGCTTTCGTTTGGGCATACACATCGGCCGTTGCTACATCGGCCGAAAGAATATTGCATCTTTTCATGAAGTCACGTATCTGAGCAATATGCTTTGGGGTATTTGATGACCGATATGCCCCCAGCAATAACTCGCCTAGGACCACATAGGGGATATCGACCAACTGCCTGTTGCCCAGACGGGATAAGATATACGTATTGCCCTTAAAGAGCTCGATGACGATGTTGGTATCTAAAAGTATCTTATTTCCAGTCATCGGGATTTATGGTTTCACAAGATTCGGCAATCGCGTTCTCGATTTCCGCTGCCTCCTCCTTACTCCATATGCCCGCGAATTCCTGAAAAGGAGATTCAGAACGCACTCCTTTTTTCGATTTTTTCAACGTCCGTCCGATGAAATCCTCGATAGCAGCCAATTTTTCTTCGCTCTTTATCTTTAGTACTTGCTCGATGACGTGGAGTTTCCTTGCTTCTGTTACCATGAGTTTGTCCTTTCTGCTGTAAAATACAAATTTAAGAATTTCCTGCCATCAATTCAATTCACCATCCCGCCTTGCTCAGCGCGAAGCTCGAGTTGCTTTTTAAGGTCGGCAACTTGTTTTTTCAATTCCGCATTTTGTTCTTTCAATTCGGTATTACGGACAAAACGTTCCTGAAGAAGTTCGTCTTTAATCTTCAATTGTTCTCCGTATAATTCTTTGATTAAATCAATGTCCTGTTCATTGTAAGTATTTGGACTTACAACGTGATTTCCACTTATTCCCGAATATTCCCTCAGGTTATGCGAATATAACCTGAAGCTATTTGATTATCAATTAATGTTATACACCTTTGTGCTGTACAATAAACAAAGATAGCGAATTATTTAAATCTTACAGGAAAGAAACAAAGACAAGTATCCCGGTTTCAGGGATTAAAAAAGAAATAATACTTTTGAAAACTGTTTAATCAATTTTTTGACGGCGTTTTCATCAAGAATCTCAGTAACGGAAAACCGACTAAATTTTCGAAAACCATTGAGGTGATAGGTGAAAAGCACTGTCCCTTACCATATTGCATGGCTACGGGGTAGTGTTCCTATCAGCTGATTTGGTTTGGCTCCTTAGTCGGTACCTCGTTACTATCAGACGGAACATTGCCCACGTAGCCAATTTTTTTGGGTGTCCCGTCGCTACAGTGAAGGAACGATGACGACCAGCAGCAACTGCCTAATTGAAAAGAAAAATCTCGCCATCATAGGCGCTGAGAGCATATGATGGTTGCTTGTGTACAGATACCAATTGGAAATATTCTTCAATCCAACGACAATTAGAAAATTAATTCACATTAACCGAACCGATATAAAACAGGTATTTAAATTGGCCCTTGTCTTATGGGCCTACCAATCGTTGACGAGGAAAATGGCCGACGAGTGAAAGTATGGCTCAAGCCGGCGATTTATCAGCCCGGAAAGGATGGCGAAGAAGAAGTGTTTGAATATGTCAGCAAGGAAAAGGCTGCTCAGTTCCGCGCAAGGTATGCCGATTGTTTGTTGAGACACGAAGCAGCATAAGGCAGGGAAGACGTGATTTATCATCGGATTAATATCTAAACGATATATAATGATATAATTTGACTACAAAGGGGTAAAATATTGTGGTTTTGCGATAGGGCTTGGCTGTACCTTTGTGATACAAACAATTATAGCCAAAAGGGTACGTATAATTTTTATTGCAATGATGCTGAAGAAAATAGCCGCCTATCGTATATCGACTGTATTGCTGACCACGTTATTTTTCTGTGCTAATGCCGTATTGGCCCAGTCACCGGAAAAGCCAAACATCGTCATCATCGTGGCAGACGACCTGGATTCGCGGCAACTGAGTTGTTATGGTGGGCAGAACCTGAAAACAACACACATCGATCAATTAGCGTCCGAAGGGCTGAAGTTCAACTCGATGATTGCTTCCGAAGCCATGTGTGTGCCTACACGGGCGTCGCTTTTTACGGGATTGTATCCGGTGAAACACGGTGCTTACCGGAACCACAAACCCGTTTATAGCTACTTGAGGAGTATCGTCCACTACCTCGGTGATAACGGATACCGCGTAGGACTTACCGGCAAAGACCATGTGACGCGGCCGAAGCCTGTTTTTCCGTTCGATTTGGTTGAGGGTTTTGAACCCAATTGTGTATCGGCCACGGACGAATATTTTTTGGACAGTGTAAGGAATTATATTACGCGGGATGAACCTTATTGCCTCTTTGTGATGAGCATCAACCCACACACCCCCTGGACGGTGGGCAACCCGGATGAATTCGATCCAGATGGACTCGTTTTACCGGCGCATTGGGTAGATACCGAACTGACGAGGACCGAATTTTGCAAATATCTTGCGGAAGTACGCCGATTAGATGACCAGGTGGGCGATATCGTGGGCCTGCTGGAAGAGACCGGAACCACTGCTAACACGATTGTCATTTTCCTGGGGGAGCAGGGCCCTCAATTCCCTGGTGGGAAATGGACATTATACGATAATGGGCAAAAAAGTTCGATGATTGTCAAATGGCCGGGGATGGTAAAGCCGGGCACGGAAACCGATGCCATTGTACAGTATGAGGATGTGGCGCCCACGCTGATCGATATTGCTGGGGGCGACCCCATCGCGGGATTAGATGGAAGGAGCTTTAAAGCCGTATTGAAGGGGGAAAGCGCCGAGCATCGGGAGGTCGCGTATGGCATACACAATAATATTCCCGAAGGGCCCGCATACCCGATACGCAGCATTCGGGATAATCAGTATAAGCTGGTCTGGAACCTAACGCCAGATTCCACCTACTATATCAAGTACATGCTGAATACCAGTAGAGAAACGCTGCCTTGGACCAGTTGGGTTGCTAAGGCCGAACACGACGACTCCGCGAAGAAACTTACCGAACGGATTGTGCGTAAACCGGAAATCGAATTTTACGACATCAGCAAGGACCCGGATGAGCTGGAGAATCTGGCAGCAAATCCAGCCCATCAAGCGCGGGTGCAGCACTACATGGCCCAGTTGAAAGCATGGATGGAAGAGCAGGGGGATCGCGGAGCAGCCTTGGATATACCCGTCAAACGTAATTGATGATAGCTATGCGAATTAAAATTTTTTTCCCGTTAAGTGTATTGGTCGCGTTGTCATTGGTTGCGCGGGCGCAGGTTAATCGACCAAACATTGTGCTGATTATGGCAGACGATCTGGACTCACGGCAATTGAGTTGTTACGGCGGAGAAAACCTGAAAACAGTGCATATTGACCAGCTTGCTGCTGAAGGAATGCAATTCGACGCCATGATTGCATCCGAAGCGATGTGCGTACCTACCCGTGCCTCTTTGTTTACAGGCCTGTACCCGGTAAGGCACGGGGCATACCAAAACCATAAGCCGGTATATACCGGTTTGAAAAGTGTGGTGCACTACCTGAATGATTTGGGCTATCGGGTTGGCCTGACCGGGAAAAACCACATGACTCGTCCAAGGACGATTTTCCCTTTTGATATGGTGTCGGGTTTTGAACCCAACTGTGTTTCGACGACGGATGATTATTTTTTGGATAGTGTGCGGAATTACATTGTCCAAGATCAGCCCTACTGCCTCTTTGTGATGAGCAACAACCCCCACCGGCCTTGGACGGTCGGAGATCCGGATGAATTTGATGCCGATGCCCTTAAACTGCCCCAGCATTGGGTAGATACCGAGCGCACCCGGGAAAGTTTCCGCCATTATTTGGCAGAAGTGCGCCGCTTGGACAATCAAGTGGGAGATATCATGAACCTCCTGAAAGAGACCGGGCAAGATAAAAACACCATCGTCATCTTCCTCGGTGAACAAGGCCCCCAGTTCCCCGGAGGCAAATGGAATCTCTATGACAACGGGCAGAAAAGTTCCATGATCGTTAAATGGCCTGGTAAGGTTGCCCCGAATACTAAGACAAATGCAATCGTACAATACGAAGACATTACCCCAACTTTGATTGATGTATTAGAAGGAGATCCCATCGAGGGGTTAGATGGCAGGAGTTTTAAACCGGTTTTGGAAAACAAGGACACCGGCCACCGGCAGGTTGCCTTCGGTATCCATAATAACATTCCCGAAGGGCCTGCTTATCCTATGCGAAGCATAAGGGGGCATCGTTATAAACTGATCTGGAACCTTACTCCCGATTCGATCTATCATATTAAGTATTCGATGAATCTTAATAAAGACGACTTGGATTGGCCTACTTGGATCCGCAAGGCTGCCTATGACGACGAGGCAAAGCAGCTTACGGAGCGGATTGTCCGGCGGCCTGCCGTTGAATTCTATGACCTTCAAAACGATCCGTATGAACTGAATAACTTAGCCGGAGAAGACATGTACCAAACCGTGATTGCAGACTATTCGGCACAACTCAAGGCGTGGATGGCTGCCCAGGGGGATGAGGGAGTGGCATTGGACGTGCCGATTAAAAGAAAAGATATGCAATTGTAAACGAAAGGGATGATAACCACTTGTAGCAATAACGAGCGAGGGAGCAACTGGTTATTAAGACCTAACGATACCTTTTTACGACATTTGAATATGATCGGGTGTTGACGTGACTGATTATGATGAAAATACGGATGGCGTACTGCTGGAGTTGATTCGAGTTGGCGACCAACAGGCATTCAAAGCACTATACGAGCGCTATTGGACACCTTTGTGGAGCTACGCCCGTAATGCCATGTCCAATCCGGATGATGCGGAAGACATTGTGCAGGAATTGTTCACGACGCTTTGGGAGAAGCGGGCGTCTTTGAAGATAACCAGCTCCTTGAAAGCGTATTTGTTTCGGGCAACACTTAATAAAGTGATTGACCGTATCGACCGATCGAAATATCATTCGACCTATCTTGACGACTTGAAACGCACATACGATGAAGGGAATTATACGATAGACGGCAAGCTTTTCGAGCAGGAATTGATGCGCCGTTTTGAAGCGTGCATGGGCGAAATGCCGCCAAAAATGCGTACCATTTTTTCGCTAAGCAGGTTTGAGCAGATGACCCATCAACAGATCAGTGATTATTTGAAAATTTCACGCGACAACGTCAACCGCCAAATAAAGAATGCCTTGATTATCCTGAAACGGAGTTTGTTGAGCATGGTCGTCATGATACATCATTTTCTAGCCTAAATACACACCACCGGTCCCTATCATTAATCGAATGGCCGTAATATGCCGCACCACATCGGGCGACGCTGTTGAGGCAAGTGAGATAAATTCGATATTTTTTGAATAGAATCAACCATCTTTTGTCGGTTGTTTTGTAGCGTTAAAGAACCGATAAATTAAAGTTAACTAATTATGATAAGACGTTCGGTAAGATTTTATTTATTTATAGCAGGCTGTTTGTGTATTGCACACAGTAATGCCGAGCCATCAGCTCATTTATCGTTGCA
>CAZTJY010000041.1:0-28804 GCA_964613725.1 uncultured Parapedobacter sp.
CATAACTTCCATCTTCATGTTGCGGCTTCATCACAGGGTCCATCTGCAAAGCGCTACCAATTACCCCTGCACCTATATTTATCCCCGTGCCAAGCGGAATATTATCCTCTGTCACGACGCTGGCATTCAAGTTTAGGCCAAATTTCACCCGATCTGTCGAATGATTAAAGTTTATCCGTGCACCATATCTATTCAAACCCGAATTGACCACAATTCCATCTTGGCCAAAATGATTTAAGGAGATGTAGTAACGAGTTCCGTTTTCCGAACCTCCCGAAAAGGATAATTTATGGCTCTGCACCACAGCCTCTCTGAATATCTCGTCCTGCCAGTCCGTTCCGGTTCCGATTGCATTTATTTCCGCTTGACTGAATAGCGGTGCTTGCCCCCGGTCTTCGCGAACACCATTAATAAAAGTCATGTATTGTTCACCATTGAGGAGGTCCAATTTTTTTGCTGGGGATTGGGAGCCTATCGATCCGTTGTAATTCACTACCATTTTCCCAACTTTGCCTTTTTTGGTAGTGATAAGAATGACACCATTTGCTCCGCGCGATCCATAAATAGCGGCCGACGAAGCATCTTTCAACACTTCTATCGATTCGATATCGCCAGGGTCTAACGCATTCAAAGGGGCCCCGGGGAAACCATCGATTACGAACAACGGCTCGTTTCCTGCAGTGATTGAATTCGTGCCTCTTATTCTAATCGACGCTCCTGCCCCCGGCGTTCCGCTGCTTTGAGTGACGTGTACGCCAGGAATCCTACCCTGAATCAGTTGGGTCACATTTGCTTGAGCTCCTGTATTAAAGTCTTTCTCACCTAATGAGCTTACCGAGCCTGTTAGGTCCCGCTTCTTCACCGTACCATATCCCACCACCACCACTTCATCCAAATCGCTCAACGAAGGCGTTAGTACTACATTGACAACGGATTGGGCATTAAGCGGCTTTTCTAGCGAGTCAAAACCGACCATAGTAAACACGAGTATTTTCCCTTCCGCATGAACTGTAATCCTATACCAACCGTCTGCATCCGTTATCATTGTGGTTGTCTGGCCTTTTACCGAAACCGTCACGCCTGCCAGTGGGTCGCCCGATTCATTAACCACTCGACCAGTAATTATTCGTTCTTGCGTCGTTTCTCGCACATTACGCAACACACCTGACTCTGGGTTGGTATCAGACTTGGCAATGAGAATCGTCCGCTCCTTGATTTGGTAGGTCAGTCCCTCCGGTGCTAACAGGATTTCGAGAAAATCAGCTAATGCCATTCGCTTAGCCGCGAGGGTAACCGGCTTGGTCGATTTAATAAAACGGTCACTGTAAATAATCTGGTAATCCGTTTGCTTTTCAATCGTTTCAAAAATTTTGGTAATGGGCTGGTTATTCACACGTAGTGTTACGGTCTGCGATAAAGACGTCGCACTTAAGTGCATGCATCCGGCAATAATTAATAGCGTGGTTATTCTCATCATTCGGAATAATTGAGCTAGTTCGTCGGGCAGTTTTTTTCTGCACAACGGATCAATTACATAATTTATCATTACGTTTGTACGGTTTGGATATTGTATATCCGGTTTCTATTACTTGGTTATTTACTCAATATCTGGACGTATCGGGGAAGTGGCGCAACACTTCCCTATTTTATGTCCAGCTTTTCAGCACAGATGTTTCATCATTCTCACACGATTTATTAATTGGGGTTAAACAATCAGTTAATTACTCAATAATCAATTTGTTTCCATCTAAATGAAAACCAATTTCGGATACCTTTAACAAGTCGAGTACTGTAAGCAAGCTCACATCACGTCGCATTTTACCGCTGAACGTATCCTTCATAATTCCGTTTTTGTAAACAATTTCCACATCATACCACCGCTCAATCTGGCCCATCATCTCTACAAATGGGGTATGTTTGAAATGAAACATACCCGCTTTCCATGCAATGAACGGCTCGACCGATACGTTATTGACATCCGTGGAAGTTCCATGAATAGTACTTTGTTCGCCGGGCAACAATTTCTTTTTGGCATTAGATAGGCTATTCTCTACCTGCACCACACCTTCCACTAGCGTCGTTTTGATCCTGCCTTCATCGGCGTAGGTTTCTACGTTGAATTCGGTACCCAACACCTCAATGACCTGACCTTCACTTACCACCCGGAATGGTCGATTTTCATCCTTGGAAACCACAAAATACGCTTCTCCCGATACTTCCACAATTCGTTTATCTGCATTAAACGTCGATGGATACCGTAATGTAGACGCGGCATTCAGCCACACTTTCGTCCCATCGGCCAACGTGATCTGGTAGGTGCCGCCTTTTGGCGTGCTCAACTCCAGCAACGCGACCTCGTTCTTTCCTTCAACGTCAACAAGTGGGTTCCCATCGTTGTACGTGATCTCGCCGCTACCGATAACGATACCGTCCCGAGCCTCATCCAAGGTAATTGTCTGTCCATCCGCCAGCGTAAGGGTAGCACGGGTTCTGCCTGGAGGGATGTCATGCCTATTTTCTGATACTATTTCAATCGGCCGGTTTGCCGTGTGGTTAGTCATGTAAATCGCTATCGATACCGATAAAATGAGCGCAACAGCCCCAGCCGCGGCCATCCACGGCATAAAACGGAAACTACGCTCGGTGGCATTGACCGATGTCTCAAATCGCCGATAGCCTTCGTCGACATTAAACCCATCGAAGGCATATAATGCTTCACTTAAGGACTTGCCATTGCTAACATCCGTGTAGATTTGCCGGTTTGTGTCATCCTGCAACCAGTCATCAAGCACTGCTTGCTCATCCGGCGTAATCACTCCACTGATTGATCGGGCGATGATCCGACCTATGGTTATCGAAATATTTTCTCTATTTAACTCCATTTACCGTATTGGTCGTTTATATCATATACAACGCCGAATACGATTTATACCAAAAGCCTTCGAAAAAAAATTAAAATTGGAAATGATGTATTACAAAGGTACCCGCGATAAGCAATTCGAAGCTGTCTTTATTGAGCCGTTTACGCAAAATCGCCAATGCGCGGCTTTTTTGATTACGCAAGGTCTGTAAGCTAATTCCCATCTCATCGGCAACCTCTTGATTGGATTTCCCTTCGAGGTAGGTTTCACGGATAATCCGTCCCGCATTTTCGGGTAACGCAGTAATCGCAGCGTGCAATTCGTTGAACATTTCCGTTCGTACGATTTCTGCTAGGTAGTAGGTATCTTTCTCATTGCGTTCGACCTGATAAACAAAATCCCGTTTCATGGAACGCATAAGGCCTTGCTGGTAGTTCAATGCCGTATGTTTAGTGGTCAAGTAAAGACTGGCAAGGATATGATCTATATGTTGAAATTGTTTTTCTGTTTTCCAGAATTTGACAAATACATCGTTGACGATATCTTTGCATGCTTCCCTATCATCTACAAATCGATTAGCAAATGCACAGAGTCGCACATAGAACCGTTCGAATACCCACCTAAAGGCCGCACCATCCCCTTCTTGCAACCGGGCAAGCAGTCTATCTTCGTCGATTTTGGGCCGTTTGGACACAATGAGTTAGTTAACAACCGGCCTAATATCAAGAATTTTTCCACCAAACCAAAAAAAGTACGCTGGAACTTAGCAACGAATACTGCAATCAAAGGCAGGGCATACTGCGTACTGAAACCCATATTAGACACGGCCCTAAGCGGATTGATTCCTCTGGGCTTTCCAAGAAAAGCCCAGAACGATAGCTGCTCCTATTTGAAAATTTCCGAACGCTATCCCTCTGGGCGAGTACAATCGGCCCCTGCCCAAAAAACAATCGGCGGAAGCCATAAACCTCCGCCAACGATGATTGTCTTAGATGCCTCTCAGATAGACTTCGCCTACGCCCACGGTATTCCCACCGGTACTCGGTTGATTATTCGTGATCCGAACTTTCACAAACCGAGTGGTTGTGGGTGCTTGCAGGTCAAAAAGCCACTGCGTCCGAGCCTTGTCTGCCGGAGAGGAAGCTTCATGAAAACCGTGTCCGGTCCAATCACCATCTTCGCCGGTTTCGCTGGTCAATATTTCGTACCCATCGATATTAGCAGTCTGTGTCGGCATCACCTCCACTTGATAAATCGTTCTAAGTTCCTTTAAGTCAATCATCACCCAGGGGTCCGGGTCTTTCAAGCCGCCATTCTGCCCTTTATAGACTACGTGCCAAAACGTTGCGGGGTCACCGTCGATGACATTCGCGGGTGGATTGGCCGCATTGAATGTCGAAGCTGTTGCCTCCCAGGTATCCATCACCTCAAGCCGGTTGGCCGCGCTTTGAATAGGTATGAAAATAACGCTATCGTGACCGGCAAACAAGGGAGCCGAGATATCGGACAGCACCAGTGGGAGTACAAAATTACCTAATCCGATTTTTTCACGGTCTATTTCTACTTCCGCCGTTACAAAGTCATTACCCTCTGCGACCGACAAATCAGCTGTTACTAGCTCATAAACCGATTGGGGCAGCAACGTGTAGTTACTTCCAATTTGTGTATTATAGCTATCAACGGCTTCATCCAATACTGCAGCATCGGTAGAGAACCCGAATTGCACATCCCACTTGCTGGTAAATGGCATGCCCACATCAAACGAATAACTCACTTTTCCAACTTGGCCAGCCGTGATGGTCAGCGGCTCGAAGTCTCCACGGAGGATGTTCAGTGTGGGTTGCTTGATGTCAAAAACAATCAGCAGCTGATCGGGCGTTCCCTCGGGGTTTTCATCGGTAATCTCAACCCCTTCTGAAATAATACGTATTGGAAGCACAAACTCTTGGCTTTCGTAAACACCTTCGCTTGCCGCTACGATTAACGCAGGGTCGTACGTAAAAGCGAACGGCGCATGCATTTCTTTCCCGCCAATCGTAAATCGGGTTTCTCCGAGCTCATAACAGTTTTCAGGCAATGGGTCATAAGTGGTGCCATGTTCCACATTATACGCCTCCAGCAACACGTTGTCAATCTTATACTCGATTACCGCCGTCGTACCGGAAATTCCGCTTTTGTAAGTCCAGTACTCGGCTGTGACCTTTTCGCCAAGATCATAGGTCGACTCCGTTATCAAGCCGCTTTTCGCCAGGTAAACTTTGTCGGGCTCCATGCCATCCAACCGATGGTCTTCGCATGCATACAAAAGCATGGAACCCATAAGCAATATCAAATTAATTAGACGATTCATATGTATCTATTTTTTTAATTCCAGAAAGGTGCTTGTTCAATCAGATGATCCCGATCCAACTGATACTGTTGTATGGGCCATAAATACTGCTTTTTATGAAATACCCGATTGGGGCGAATGGTCGGTGTCCGCCTCCAGAAATCCCCGCTCGGATTATGGTTCGTCTGTTGTACATTCATTCCATACATCGGACCGGCATTCGTCTGTTCGGCAATTTGCCAACGCCGCACGTCAAAGAAGCGGAACCCTTCAAAGGCCAGCTCTACTTGACGCTCCCGGCGGATCATTTCACGGAGTTTATCCTGATCGTTCTCGATTCCAGGATAGACCGTCCGGATCGGGGGTACCCCAGCGCGTTCCCGCAATTCGTCCCAATAGCGGAAATCTAGCTGTCCTGGGTCGTATTCGATCATCGCTTCGGTATAATTCAAATAAATTTCGGCTAACCGGATGTAGGGCCATAAGAAAAAGGTCCATTGCGGGCTATTGCTGAAATTGTTTGACCGGGGATTCATCTTTCTAACCGAATATCCTGTTAGGGAATAATTACGCTCGGCGGCGTCGGATGTAGCACCGCTATTCCCCGTTCTGTAGAACTGAACTACCGCCGAATTCGCTTCGGTGGGCTGATCACCAATGACGCTATAAGGATACCGCATGCCGCTCCAATTGATGTTGACGTAAAACCGGGGTTCCCTGTTTACATACATGTTGTAAATGTCGATGGAATTAGTCAGGCCATCAAAGGGGTGCACGAAATTTGGGGTGAAGCCTTCTTCGCTGTATCCCGTTTGCGCTTTCGGAAGGATAACGGGTTGATAACGGCCGCCTGAATAACTCGCCTCGATGGGATAATGACCCGATGCCATCGCATAGGCATCCACGTGTTGCTGGGTCACGCCGAAACCGCCCCACGCTTGATTCTGGACGCCACGCGGCGTACTCCGCTGAAAATAGCTGGCATCGTTTCGCATATTCACACCCCAAATAACCTCCTTGCTGTTCAAATCAAAGAACGCCTTCGTCAGTGATAAGTATGGGTCAATTGTAGTGGCCTGCTCGTCACCGTTGGTTTCGGCACCGTGCACTTTGTAAATTTCGTATCGGCCGAGATTAATGACAGCTAATGCTGCGTCGGCGGCCTTTTTCCACTTTTCGGAATCATAGGTACTCGATACGAGTTCCTGCCCTTCTGCGTTGTGCCACCCAGCATAAAGCGACTGGCCTCGATTATTGAAGAGCGGGCTGGCCACATGCAGCAGCAAGCGGGAGCGCAAAGCCAGCGCGATGCCTGCCGTCGGCCTGCCGATGTACGCATTGATGGGCTGTTCGGCCACCAAGATCTGCGATACTTCTTCCAGCTCTTTGCTTACGTAGGCTACACACTCATCGAGTGGCGACCGGCTAAAGCTCTCCGTATTATTCGGGTCGCTTACCAGATCGCCCAACAGCACGACCGGTCCATACATCCGAATCAAATACGCATAAAAGTAGGCCCTTAAGAACCGTGCTTCGGCAATATACTGGGTCCGGCGTTCGTCGGTAAGATTCGGATCTTTGCATAGGTGGATGTTTTCCAGGAAATAATTAGCCTCCCGGATACCGAAATAAAAATGCCCCCATTTTTCGTACTGATTGCCGCTAGAAGGTGTCCATGAGCCATCATTTAATTTCAGCCAGTGGTTGTCGAAAGAGACATCCAATTCATCGGACGCAGGCAGATACGGGGTCACAGCCCCGCCCGACTGGTTAGCGCCGTCGCGCCAATTTTGGGGAATAAAGCTATACACGTTGTTCAGGTAACGCTCTACATTTATGGCCTGCGCAAACACATCTTCAGGTGTCTGCGGCGGATCAATGGGTTGCATATCCAAATACGAATCACATGAAAGCGAAAACGTTAGGGTCAGCAGAACTAAAACGATATTTACTATCTTTTTCATCTGTTTATTTTTTGTTTTCTATTTGTCAGATGGAGCCTTTGATGATCAAAATAATCATTGCCCTGTGTGCTTAATGATTATTTTGATCATGTCGGGTTCATAAATACAAGTCGATTAAAAGTTTGCATTCAAGCCAAAGCTGATGATGCGCGTAGGCGGGTATCCAGCTCCTTGTGAATTTTCTATTTCGGGGTCGAAGAGCTTGATCTTCGAAAAAGTCAACAAGTTGTGCCCGCTGGCGTAGAACCTCAGCTGACGCATTCGCAACCTATTGGACAAGCTTTTGTTTACGGTATAGCCAAGCGTGGCATTTCTTAGGCGGATGTAACTGGCGTCGGATTGCCAAAAGTTGGAGCGAAGCCCATTGTTCTGGTTCTCGATCGCCGAAGGCCGTGGATACTTCGCGTTGGGATTTGGATTGTCCGCGCGCCAACGATTTTCATACACATCGAGGAAAAAGCCCGCAGCCGCAGGACCCGTTCCCGAGAAGGGCTGCATGGCCTGCCCGCCGAACATGGTCGTTACCTGGCCCACGCCTTGGAACAAAAAGGAAAGGTCGAGTTGCTTATACATTACCGACGCGCCAAAACCATAGTTGATCTCGGGCATCCAACTGTGGCCAATGGCCACCTCATCGAAATTGTTAATGACCCCATCGCCGTTCATGTCCCGATACTTGATATCGCCCACGCGGATACCTTGTTCAAACGGCTTCGGGCTGTTGGCTATCTCTTCTTCCGAACTGAAGAGCCCTTCTGCAATTAGCCCAAATTGCTGACCTACCGGCCGCCCTTTCCGATCTCTATACGCATAATTCCACGTAGGGGCGGCGTCGTTTATCAAGATATTCCGGGCAAATATGAAATTCCCACGAACGGAGACGGAAAGATCCGAGGAAAAATTTTTCAGGTATTCGCCCTGGAGCTCAAATCCTTTATTCTTCACTTCGCCAACATTCACCCAGGGCACGGCATCCACAATACCCGCCGTTTGCGACAAATCGCTACGCTCGAGGAAAATCCCTGTTCGATGCTCATTGAAGTAATCAGCTTGCAGCTCCAACCCCCGGAACAACGACAGCTCGACGCCAACATTGAACTTGGCCACTTTTTCCCAGGAAACCTGGTCATTGGCCGTCTCTGCAACCCGGATACCTCCATTAGCACTACTCCCCGGCAAACCGAACGTGAATCCTGGCGCTCCCATATTGAATGTCGGATTATAGATAAAGCGGCGTCCGCCTCCGATATTGTCATTCCCCACCAAACCGTAGGAGGAGCGGATTTTGAACATGTTTACCACGTCGCGGATCGGCTCGAAGAATTTCTCTTCAGACACCATCCAGCCCACTGCGGCCGACGGAAAGAAGCCGAACCGCTTGCCCGGGCTAAAGTTTTCGGAACCATTATATCCAAAATTGAGTTCCGCGAAGTAACGGCTATCGAAATTATAGGTAACCCGGCCGGCAAGCCCTTGATTCCGGAACGGCACTGACCCCTCGCCAGTTGCTGCCCAGAGGTTTCGATAGGATTTCTGATTGTACAACAGCATGGCGCTTAGGTTGTGTGTGCTGCCGAATGTACGGCTGTAGTCCAAGTTAGACTCGAGGTAATGTGACCGGTTGCCGCCCGTCTCGCGCTCGTATGACAAGTTCGTAGAACCAGCATTCAATTCCTCAAAAATCAAATTTCCTTCCTCGTCGCGGCCCAGTGCATTGAATGTATTGGCCGAACCCAAGTAGGACATCCGGCTGTAGTTCCACGAATCCCAAGCGAAACGGACGTTGAACTTAAGTCCATCGATGATCGCTCCCAAATCCTGTTGGACGCCCAATATGGCCTGCGAAGTATTCCAATAGTGGTCGCGGTAACCACTTTGGGTAAGCAAATTGTAGGGGTTTGCTGCGTTCGCCGCCGCGCCTCTTGGCGGACTGGAAAACGTACCGTCCGAGTACCTTATCGGGAACGCATTGGGACTGATGGTAAACGCGTTGGCCCAGATGGCACCGGCGTCGCCACCCGGAATGGTCTTCGTCTCGTAAATATTAGATAGGTTGACGGATACGACCGTACTTTTGGTAAGGTTCATATCCAGGTTGGAGCGGAAATTAAATTTATTATAGTTCAACGACGAATTATAATTCTTCAGGTTGTCCGTTTTGTAAATACCATTTTCACCGAAATAGCCTGCCGACACATAATAGCGGCCAATGCCGCCCCCACCGGAAATATTTACGTTGGTTTTGCGGTTTGTTGAGAAATCCTTAAACAGCGCGTCGATCCAATTCACGTCGGGATAGAGGTCGGGATCCGCACCGGTGAGGTATTGCTCCAGTGTAAAATCGTCGTACGATTGCCGCCCCGTTCCCTCGTTGTAGTACGTGGCGAACTGATGGGAATTGACAAATTCAGGCATTTTTGTGGGCGACACGGTACTGCCATACGCGTTTACCGAAACCTTGGCCGCACCTTCTTCACCCTTCCGGGTAGTGATTAACACCACGCCATTGGCGCCTTTTACCCCGTAAACCGCTGTTGCGGTAGCATCTTTCAACACCGAAATCGTGGCGATATCTTCAATGTCTACGAAATCCAGCCCACGTTCTATGCCATCGACCAGTACGAGTGGATTATTTGAACTTTTGTTGGTGCTCAATCCGCGGATCCAGAAGTTACCGTGCTGACCGGGCTCACCAGAGCGCTGTATGGCGACCACCCCGCCGATTTGCCCTGCCAATACGTTGGAAACGTGGGCCGTGGGAAGTTTGAGCTGCTTAGGTTGGACGGTAGAAATCGCCCCGATGACGCTTTCCTTTTTCTGCTTTCCAAACCCTACAACCACTACCTCATCCATTTCGCTGCTTTCCACCTGTAGAACGACGTCGATGACGGTCCTGCCCGCAACGGGCATTTCCGCGGTCGCAAAACTGACCATACTGAAAATCAGCGTCGACTGCGCCGGAATATCTTTCAACGCGTATTGGCCCGCTTCATTCGTTGAAACGCCAGTAGTGGTTCCCTTCACCATAACAGACACGCCCTGCAAGGGGTTACCCGACTCATCGGTAACCCGTCCGGCTACCTCGCGCTGCTGCCCGGCCGTCGTCTTAAATTTGGCTTCCATTACTGCGCTTTCCTTGGCCCGTCCGATGATGATGGTTTTTTCACGGATTTCGTATGTCAGCGATTGGTCGTTCAATGCCTCGGAAAGTAATTCTTCCAGCGGCATCTGCTTTGTGGAAACGGCTATCTGCTTGGCCGTTTCGATGAAGCGGACATTGTAGATAACGCTATAATCCGTCTGCTGCTGGATCGCATTAAAAATCGCTTTAAGCGAATACGATTTCTCATGGAGTGTAATCGTCTGGGAATACGATGCGGCACTAAGGTGAAGACACCCTACCAGTAAGAATACCGCTATTAAATTCATAATGAATAGTAGTTGGGTAATACCTCGCCGGCCTCGTTTCGGTACCGGTATGCTTATAATTGTGCTCATTGCTAACGTTGGCACCACATCCTCAGCGAAGAAAACGACCTCATCTATTGCCAGATAGGTGTCTTATTTGCTAAGTTTGCAGTGATTGGATAATTAAAGTTTAGTTAATAATTGGCGCTAAATTGCCTTATCCAACACGCAGGGGGGATGGTGGAGCATCCTCCCTGTATGTTTTTATCGCACGCCGCCTTATGTGGTATCTGTCAATTCCATATTTAGCTTTTTTTTGTTGGTTATTCTATTATCAATGTATTATTCTCTATTCGGTAGTCGACCTCCGAGATACGCAGCAACTCCAAAATGGTTTGCAGTGAAACATTCCGGGAAACCGTACCACTGAACCTATCCTTCGGAACCTCATGCGCATAGATAACGTCGACGTCGTACCACCTCGACATTTGCTTCATCATGTCTGTTAGCGGCGTATTATCGAAGTTGAATTCGCCGTCTTTCCAAGCAACATATGACCTAACATCCACTTGCTGTTTACGGATGTCTGTACCAAGAAGTATGCTTTGCTCATTGGGTTCCAATGATATGCGGGCACCGCTCGCATCGACCTTTAACGCTACTTTTCCTTCAACCAATGTTGTTTTTACCGCATCCTCATCGGCATAAGCCATGACATTGAATGCGGTACCCAGTACTTCGATTTCCTGGCCACGGCTAATGACCTTAAAGGGCTTTTCCGGATTCTTTGCTACCAAAAAATACGCTTCACCTTCTACTTCAACGACACGCTCCATACCATTAAACCGTGAAGGATATTTAAGCGTAGACTCCGCGTTCAGCCATACTTTAGTCCCATCAGAAAGCGTAATTTGATAAGTGCCGCCCTTTGGAGTCGATAGCATTAACGGCGTCACTTCACTTTGCAAAGGGATCAAATCTCCCGCTTCCCCTTCATACAAAATCCGTTTATCTTCTACAACAATACCTGATTGCATTTCGCTCAGATCAATCGTACTACCGTCTGACAAAATCAACGTGGCTCGATTGCCTCCCGGCTGGATGTCATCTGTTCCCACTATCTGGTCGTCGGGGACGGGACCTTTCCCTTCGTAGGGCCAGAAATACCATGTCGTTGCACTTGTCATTAATAGCACCGCAGCATATGGCAGCCATTGCAACCATCGCTTTCGTTTCATCGTGCGTTCAACTTCATATTCCTCGAGCAACTCATCAAGTCCGTATGCTTCATCTGCCGCATATTGGTTGAGCCAAGCATGCAAAATCGCTTGTTCTTCAGGTGTGCACAACCCCTGTCGGTACCGATCAAACAATTGCCTAATTTTCTCTCGCGCTTGCATTACAATTTACAATTGGCTCCAAAGGGTCTCATCCCTTTTCAACATACTATACTGATGGGAAAGGAAAAGGTTATAGTCGGTTTATTATTTTTAAAAAAGCAGGATAGATACCAAACGCTGGAGTTTAGCACGTAACATACGCATGGCTTGATGTTTATGTTGCTTTACGGTACCTTCGCTGATGGACAAGCGCTCGGCAATCTCCCGATTACTGAGGTTGTCATTCCAAGAAAGTTCGTACACTTCACGCATTTTCGGTGGCAATTGGCTGACTTTTTTTTCCAACAGCTGGGCTAATTCCCGGGCAAGCACGGTTTCTTCCGTGGTGCTCACCGATTGCTGCTCAAATGCCAATAAAGAATTGATGTATCCGTCAAGGTATTTGCTACGGCTCATCGCGGTAAGGATTCGGTTGCGCAACACGGTGTATAGGTATCCTTTGATGTTGCCCTTACTATCGATACGGTCAGCATGTTGCCATACCGTTACAAACAATTCCTGCACGGCGTCACGCGCATCTTCGTCATCACGTAATAAATGATAGGCGGACAGGTACATCGCCGTGCGATGGCGTTCGTAAAATACCGCATACGCTTCCTTATCGCCTTGCTTGATACGCAAGATGAGCGCTTCATCACTAGAAGCCTCTTGGTCAAAGTAGCTTTGGTCCATATTTCCTCCCATTTTAACCGGTGATGAGAACCCTCAAAGGAGTAACGGGCGCGGCTACGTTTATATCTGATTAGCTCCGTTTGCACAAACGTACTTAAAAAAATATGGAAAATCCAAGCTTGAAACAAAATACCGAACCAACAATCCGTTTTATCTGCTATTTTTGGCCTATGCTGTTCTGTGTCGACACCGTAGATTTACCAACGCATTCCCCTTCGGAAAGCAGCGCCTGCTACCAGGTTATCTTACTTCCCTACCCCACCGAATTCGCGGTTGACTTCACGGAATATAAGAATGCAGGCACTGCCCTATTATTCCTCAGCCCTTACCAACACCTGACGTGGAAATCAACGTCCATGGCGTCTGCTGGTCGAGTGTTATTCCATGGCGACTTTTATTGCATTGAGTACCACAAAAAAGAGGTAGCCTGCAACGGGCTGTTGTTCAACAACATTTACCTACAACCTGTGGTACCTGTTAAGAAAAGCCTTTTTCGGGAAATAGAACATATCGTCGAAAGAATGCGTGCAGAAATGGGCAATGATGCCAAATTTTCAGCGTCGGTCGTTAAAGCCTATCTCCAGCTCATTCTCGCCCTCGCCAGCAAAGCCAAGAAACAGCTAATCGAATCAGAATGGCTGATGAAACCGGCTTTAGGTGCAGAAGGCCCGCGTTTCCAGCAGCTGCTCGAAAACCACTTTGTGAAGGAACGCTCCGCCCATTTCTATGCAGGACAGCTAAACCTCAGCGCGCGTGCTTTTAGCAATAAAATAAAGCAACAGCTTGGCAAGCCACCCTCTGTGCTGATTCATGAACGCGTCATCCTGGAATCGAAAAAGCAACTGCACCTCACTTATCTATCTGTGAAAGAAATCGCCGCCAAGCTCGGGTTTGACGATGAACATTACTTCAGCCGGTATTTCAAGAAATATGTCGGTATTTCGCCAACCAGCTTCCGGGAACAAGTTGGCATTTCCATCGTGGCGCAAAAAAATCCATGACCCATGCGCATTTGTCCATGTGATGCCACCTTGTGACAACCTACTTTTGTTCGCTTAAACATGGAGTAGCATGAACTATCTGATTGATTTTTTGATACAGGGACAACGGAACTTCATTCATTTCGCACGGATTGCGATCTTTATTGTTATGGCGTGGATTGGCGGGCTGAAAGCTTTTCAGTATGAGGCGGACGGTATTGTTCCTTTTGTGGCAAACAGTCCTTTTATGAGTTTCTTTTATGCGAAGGATGCCCCGGAATACCAACAGTATAAAAATCCTGAGGGCAAAACGGTGGTTAAACATATTGAGTGGCACCAAGCCAATAATACCTATTTGTTTTCGTATGGCCTGGGCACCGTTATTGTGATCATCGGCCTGTTGACGCTCGCCGGCATCTGGTCGGCCAAATTGGGTATCATGGGTGGATTATTGACCGTAGTGATGTCTATCGTCACCCTTTCTTTCCTGATTACCACGCCCGAAGTGTATGTGCCCAATCTGGGCGGTGATTTCCCCACGCCGCGCCATGGCTTCCCTTATCTTTCCGGCGCGGGGCGACTGGTATTGAAAGACATCATCATGATGGCAGCCGGATTGATGGTCGCGTCCGATGCCGCCCAGCGGTTGCGCCGCTAACCTGCTTCAGTTCCTTCACCGCATGATCTACGGCGCGTGCCGTCAGGGCCATGTAGGTGAGCGTGGGGTTCTGTGTGGCCGTGGAGGTCATGCATGCGCCGTCGGTCACGTAGACGTTCTTGCACAGGTGCAGTTGGTTCCACTTGTTCAGCAAGGACGTCTTGGGGTCGCGCCCCATGCGCACACCGCCCATCTCATGGATGTCGTTGCCCGGCCTGCGCCCGTCGTCCTGCGTCTTGATGTTGGTGAACCCTGCGGCCTCATACATTTCTGCCATCCGATCGTAATAATCCTGCCGGCGCTGCCAATCGTCTTCGGCATAATCAACCGATACATGCAGTAATGGTACTCCCCACCTATCTTTCTTGTCCGCATCGAGCCACACACGGTTCTGTTCCTTCGGGATGGTCTCCGCCATCATGTGCGAGTGCACCCGCCAGTTGCTCCACGTGCTACTGAGCAGGCCGCTCTTCAGCTCCTCGCCCACACCGCTGCTATCCCGGCTTTCGTAGCGGCTGGCACCGAAAGCCGCCGCCCAGCCGCGGAGGAAATCCGTTTCCTGCCGCTCCACATTCCTGAAGTTGGGGATATAGCCACCCCCAGCCGGGTTCCGGCCATCGGTGCGGTATTGGAGCAAGCCGTCATACTCGGCACTGATGCGCGCCGTATAATTGTGGAAGCCTACGAATTTGCCCATCAACCCGTTGTCGTTCCCCAGCCCCTCGGGAAACCGGTCGGAGACCGAGTTGAGCAAGATGAGGTTGGTATTCAGCGTCGATGCGTTCACAAAAATGACCTTGGCATGGAAGTCGATTTCCTCCAACGTATTCGTATCGATGACCTTCACGCCTGTAGCCCTACCGGATTCTTTATCGTACAATACCGAATGGGCTACCGAGTGTGGCCGGAGTGTAAGGTTGCCCGTTTTCTGTGCCCAGGGTATGGTGGATGCGTTACTGCTGAAATAGCCGCCGAACGGGCACCCACGCTGGCACAGTTTCCGGTTTTGGCATTGCACCCGGCCCTGCTCGATGTGGATGGGCCCGGGCTGCGACAAGTGTGCGCACCGGGCGCTGATGATGTGCCGGCCTTTAAAATGGCGGTCTACCGTATTCCGGAAATGGTCTTCCACCGCATTCAGCGGATATCCGGGGAGGAATTCCCCATCCGGCAGGGTTGCCAGTCCGTCTTTGTTGCCTGCAATACCTACAAACCGCTCCACATGGCTGTACCACGGTGCAATATCGGCCGACCGGATTGGCCAATCCACCGCAAAGCCGTCGCGGGCAGGCCCTTCGAAATCATATTCGGCCCACCGCTGTGTCTGCCGTGCCCACAGCAATGATTTGCCTCCGACCTGATAGCCCCGTATCCAGTCGAAATCCTTCTCCTGGATATACGGATGCTCTTCGTCCTTCACAAAAAAATGCTGGGAGTCTTCCTTATAGGCATAGCACCGATTGGCAATGGGATTCGCCAACTTGTCTGCGTGGGTGGTCTCGCCGCGGTGTTCCAGTTCGTACGGGTACAGGTTGGTGGTGGGATAGTCTTTCACATGCACCACATCGCGGCCCCGCTCCAGCAACAGGGTTTTCAATCCCTTTTCTGTCAACTCCTTCGCTGCCCAGCCGCCGCTAGCACCCGAGCCGATAACAATCGCGTCGAACGTCCGATTCTTTATACTATCTACTGCAATATTTGCCATGTTAATGATTGTTCTTAGTTAGCCGGTGGCACCATCCATCTTTTCCATGGGGAAATACCCATCATATCGGCCCGGCACCAATTCGTACTTCACCAAGTTTGTCATGACATACTGCGAATTCATGTAGCCTTGGATAGCCCGCCTTTTCACGAGGGCAAAAAACCGCGTCGCGGAATCGCCGGCGTCGTCGATACGCCCCAACAACGCCTGGCGGTCTTCCTTTCCAGCTTGCACGAAAGGAACCCCTAGCACATCGCGGGCCCAGCCCGTAAATGCACCTAACCCTTCCGAAAACGCCTGCTGGTCTTCCGGCCCGTGGCAGTCGTCGACCATTTTCAACACGAACAGGTGCAGTAGCAATTCCCGCCCGCCCGGCGTGTCTGTCGCCGGGATCAGCGTTTCGACGAGCGCCTCTAGCAGCGCTTCTTCGTGCTCGCTTATCGTTAAATTATTTAATTCAATGCTGGACCTCCCCGATTGTCGGAAACAGGCAGGGAGTACTAATGTCCCTCCGGCGATATATAGCAGTGTGCGTATTGAAGTCCTACGATCCATATTGCTTTATTCCTTTGCTAATCGCAAATTTACATTATTGCTTTAGAAAACATCGCGTTAATCAGCAGGCAGGGTCAGCACCTGCTTCGCAGCCAGTAGCTCTCTTTCGAGCGTGGAATAGGCTACGTCCTGCACATCCGAGCCGCTATCAACGGCCAGCGACGCCGCCAACGCCGCACTCTGTCCGAGGATCATGAACACCGGCTCCATGCGGATGCTTCCGAAAGCGATGTGCGAGCTTGATATGCATACCGGCACCAGCAGGTTGGTGCATTCTTCCTTTTTCGGCACTAAGGATCCATAGGAAATCTGGTACGGCTGTTTCGGATGCACCCCGATGTCGCCTTCATTCTGCACATACCCATCGGGTTTTATGTACCGCTGCACGTTATGCGAATCCAGCGTGTACGAGCCCATGCCCACCGGGTCGGCGATCTCGCGTTCGCTGAACGTGTCGTGTTCGGTCATCACATACTGTCCCACCATCCGCCTTGCTTCGCGGATGTAAAGCTGGTGTGGCCAGTTGCCGTTGTCAGTAAACTCGTCGGCTGCCAGCCCCCACTGGGCCATTTCTTCCCGCACTTCCGCCGGCACTTTCGGGTCATTTACCAGGAAATACATCAGCCCTTTCTGGTAGTCGGCGTGCTCCCTGATAATTTGCTTCCGGCGCTCGTAACTGGCCTCGGGGTAGTCGTAGTTCATGCCGATGAAGTCGGTGCTGAACGGGCCGTGATTGTTCGTGTCGGTTTTGCGGTTGGGAATCGGGTCGAACTTCTGGAAGGTCTCCCGCCAGCCGGAGGCGAACACCCGTGCCAGCAGCTCGTAGTTCTCCGGGTTGTAACTTTCGGGCTTGGGGAAAGCCACCCGGTTATCGGGGTGGTTGCTCAGGCACATACGGAAGCAATAGGCTTGCACGCGGTGGTCGCCCGCGCCGTATTCGCCCGGATGTTCCGCCGATATACCGTACAGCAACCCGCTGGTGCTGTCGCCCGGTACCGTATACGGACTGATATCGCTTTTGAACCAGTGACCGTGGTGTAGCACGCCCGTTTGCACACCGTTCCATTTTTCGCCGTACACATTGTTCGCCTCCCGGCCCACATGGTAGCTCACCCCAGCGGCGGCCATCAGATCGCCTTCGTAGGTCGCATCGATAAACACCTTGCCGGCATACGTGTTTCCGCTCAGCGTGGCGATCATGGTGATCCGCCCGTCTTCAACCACCACCCCGCTTTCGCGGTCGAGCCATTCGTCGCGGCGCACATCGAGGTCATATTCTTTCACGTAATTCTCAAAAATCTGTTCGGCCACGTGCGGCTCGAATATCCACATCGTGCGGGCGTCGCCATCCATGGCCGGCGTGCCCTGGCCTTTATTGCCGTATTCCGCGTGCTTTTGCCACGTCCAGGCCGCACTGTCTTCGTAGTGCAGGTATACCCGGTGGTAGAAATCGCGGGCGAGCCCGCCGATGACCGACTTATCGCCCGTATCGGTGAAGCCCAGGCCGCCTGATGATAGTCCGCCGAGGTGTTTGTCGGGCGAGACAACGATAACCGACTTACCCGATTCCGTTGCCTGAACCGCGGCGGTGATGGCAGCCGAAGTGCCGCCGTAGATGATGATGTCGGCTTGGTTCCCGTCGGACTGGCCCCTACCACATGAGGATGTTAAAAAAACAAGGGTAACCGCATAAATGGATATCACTTTCATGGTTCATGTATTGTATTCCGTTTTCAAACTTAACATTTTCAGCATATATATCGCACAATAATTTCTTAGGCCGCTTTGCTGTTGGGCTGAATACCATCGGGCAACTTAATCCGTTCAATTCCGAAAAGATATCCAGAAATACCTTGGTGGAACATAGTGGGATGCATGACAAGTTGATCCATGACTACATCGGGGCAGATGTGCAAGCCGTTTGGGGTGTAGGCGGAGGATATCCCTGCCCAACTTCGAGCAATAAGTCAGGCAGATCATCGGCCATTTGGAGAATAACCCAAACCTATACCTACCACACCATCCGCCTACCTTTTTCATATCTTTCGTTTACCCCTTTGGTAAAGAATAGGTAAAGATTTGGTATAGCCGAGGTAAGGAATAGGTAAAGAATAGGTAAGGGATTGGTAAGGAAAAGGTAAGGAAAAGGTAAGCCAGTATTAAGGAAAAAGTAAGCCCTTGGTAACCCGGTGCTAAAGAAACGGTAATGGTAAGGTAAGCGCTATTGGCGAACACTTCCTGCTGACAAGCGTGTTCGGGACTTACACCCTAGCGTTATCGCCCATGCCGGGCGCACAAAAGAAAGCCCCGAAACGGGGAGAATCGGGGCTTTCATTAACTAACCAATTATAAACCTAAATTATGAAAAGACAATTTTATAATTTTTACTAACTCATTATATAACGAATGGTGCTGCGTTTTGTTACAATTAATTTGTTAAGCGATGTAAAATAGACAATACCGTAACCAAAGACGGCTAAAAAAGATAAATGGGGTTATCATCCATTTCTTGGTATGATTTGTGTGCGCTATTTAGGCGCACCTCGGGTTGAAGCTATGCGATTTTACTTGAATTAAGGATCGATGACCAATTTAAATTTATTTACTATGAAAACCTTTCGGAATCTTACAGGGAACGTCTTGTTTGTTGCGGTGCTACTGATGGGGATTGGCTTGCTGGCGGTACGCGCTCAGGAAAAAATCGCGGATTTACAAATCGGTGATGCTGCACCTGATTTTGAACTGCTCGGTATTGACGGCAAGACCTATTCCTTGGCAGATTTCGCGGATGGGAAGTTGCTGATGGTTTTCTTTACCTCAAATCATTGCCCGACATCACATGGGGTGGAAGAACGCTTATTGGCTTTGTTGGACGAGACGGATGAAAAAGATCTTTCTTTCGTGGCCATCAACCCTAATCATCCGGATGGATTAAGTATCGACGAACTAAGCTTTGGCATTTATAATGATGGGTACGAAGATATGATCCGTTATGCGGCAGATCGCGGATTCACCTTCCCCTACTTATATGACGGCGAAACGCAGGATGTTGCCAGGGCTTACGGCTGCTTAGCTACACCGCATGTATTCATATTCGACGAGCATCGCAAATTGCGCTACAAAGGTCGTTTTGATGATTCGATGTATGCAGATGCCTCGACAGTAAAGTCGCCAGATGCCCGAAATGCGGTTCAGGCATTGTTGACCGGAAGAGAGGTCCCTGTCGCGGTGACGCAACCCATGGGCTGCTCCACGAAATGGCGCAGTAAAAAAGCCGGCATCGTCGAGCGGATGGCGCAATGGGATAAAACTCCGGTGGATGTAGCGCCGATCGATATCGATCAAGTTGCCGCGGTGCGCACAAATGGCAGCAATAATTTCCGCTTGATCAATGTGTGGGCTACCTGGTGTGTTCCTTGCGTGGAGGAATTCCCGATATTGGTTTCCGCTGCAAGACGATTCGATTGGCGAAATTTTGATTTCATCACCATTAGTGTGGATCATAAAGACCAAAAAGATGCGGTAAAAGCGTTCTTGGAGGGCCAAGGCGCGGGCTTGTCAGACCCAGGCCGCGGGCGAGTGCTTGAAGACGGCAGAACAACCAATAGCTACTTGTTTACCGGGGGAAATACGGATGAGTTGATGAAGACGTTGGATGACCAATGGCAAGGAGGCGTTCCCTACACGGTCTTGGTGAATCCACAAGGTGAAGTGGTCTGGCGGAATCACGGGGTGGTGGAAGAAGAGGAAATGCTCAGGCAAATAGTGCATGTAATCGGTGCACATTATGTGCCCTAGATAGGTTAGCATCCCATCAATAGGATGGCTTCATTGGCTGATTATACAGCTTCCAAAGCGACTAAAATCCTGAAATTGCAGACATACCAGCGCCATAACGACCTGGTTTACCCACATGCCGTACTTCCAGTTCAGCTTCGCCCAAGACAGAAAATCCCGCAACGCGTTATTATTTGGTGTTATCCAAACTCGTTATTAAACAAAACCCCGAAACGGGGAGAATCATGGCGATGACCAAAAAAGAGAACCCGTAAGGTCTTGAATGTTAATCCTTCAACTCATAAACGACATCTTTCGTCACAGGCGCCCACCTATCCGTGCGGAATGGGGCTGCGGGGAATCCGTCTGCATTAAAAAGGTTGCTATTACCGGGGTCATCAGCCCACGCGTAACGTACAGCTTTCGGCTTGGCCACGGATGGCGAGCTTACGACAACGGTTTCTCCTTCAATCTGCGCCTGGGCAGGATGGAACTGCTTGTCGGCGCCTGCGATTTCAAACCCGATAAGATTCGTCGATCCTTTCGTTGTCAACCCGCTGTGCACATGGTCGAAGTGTATCGTCGCTTGCGCCCCTTTAATTTGGAGCTTTTTGAAAACAGGGCCACTGTACACAACATCCTGCCCGTAACTGTCATACAACGCGATGGCCGCTAAACGTTTCCCGACGTCCTGCTTATTCCGCGGGTGTATGTCGTCGGTTTCACCGATATCGATGGTCACGGCCTGACCGGTACGTTGCAACGACAGTGTGTTGTGCTGTGCCTCCCGCAGCTCAGCCCACGTGCTTCCCTTGGCACTCGTGCCTCCTGAAGCTTTAAAACTGGCTAATTGCACGAAATAGAACGGGAAATCGCCAATGCCCCAGCGTTTGCGCCAATCTTTGATCATCATCGGGAAAGATTTCCGATATTCGAACGCCCTGCCTGCATTGCTCTCGCCTTGATACCAGATGGCGCCTTTGATTGTATAGGGGATCAGTGGGTTTATCATGGCATTGAACAACAGGGTTGGGTATCGGTTCGGCTTTTGGTTATTTTCTATGGTGTCCAAAGGTACCTGCTCGAAAACGTGGACCGCTTTCCGCAAACTTTCATCTTTTGCTAACGCTTCCTTGCTGATCCAAGTTTCGACCATCGTACCACCCCATGAGGTGTTGATAAGGCCGATTGGAACATTCAATTCCTTATAAAGTTCGCGTGCGTAGAAATAACCCACGGCAGTAAACTTACCTACATGCTGTGGATTAGCGGATTGCCATTCCAGTGGTTCACCGACATCATCCAAGGGCAGACCGGCCGTCTTCCGCGGAATCTTTACATGGCGGATCTGTGGATAGTTAGCGTTGGCGATTTCATGCGCAGCATCGTTGGAATTAGCGACAATCCATTCCATATTAGACTGGCCCGAACAGATCCAAACTTCCCCGATGAGTACATCCGATAGCGTCAACTTATTTGTGCCTGTCACCACCAATTGAAACGGCCCGCCTGCTTCTTCCGGAGAAAGTGCCAGTTTCCACGTTCCGTCAGGCCCCGCTGTTGTTTCCTGGCTTTGGCTATTAAGCTCCACTTTTACATGCTCGTTGGGATCGGCCCAGCCCCATACGGTAATGGGTTGATGGCGTTGCAACACCATGCCGTCGGCAAAAATTTGAGGTAACCGAACATCTGCCAGTAAAGCGTTGGCGGTGAGCGTTAAAGCGAAGCTAAGGGTTATTAAATATTTATTCATAATCGTATCATAATTTATGCAATGTTAGCTAATTTCCGGCATTTATGAAAGTTGGTCGGAGCACTACCGCAATTGTTCGTTGTATCGACGGATGGTTTCTTCCAGCCCAAGGTACAATGCATCGGCGATCAATGCATGGCCGATACTCACTTCCAGTAAGCCGGGTATATGCTGGTTAAAGTACTGCAAGTTATGCAAATCGAGGTCGTGTCCGGCGTTGAGCCCCAAGCCTACGTGCCGGGCCACATTGGCTGCTTCGAGGTAAGGCGCCAAAGCACGATGGGGGCTATCCGAGTAGTCACGCGCGTAGGCCTCGGTATACAATTCCACTCGATCGGCACCTGTTTCGGCCGCCGCTTCCACCATGGCAGGGTCGGCATCCACAAAAATGGAAACCCGGATACCTTCCCCCTTGAACAACGCGCACATATCTTGCAGGTACGACCGGTATTTAACCGTATCCCAGCCATGGTTGGATGTAATCTGGCCCGGCTCGTCGGGCACCAAGGTGACTTGCGCGGGTTGGGTATCCAACACCAGCCGTACAAATTTTTCTTCGCGGCAATTCCCTTCGATGTTCAATTCGGTATGGATAGCCGTTTTTAAATCAAACACATCTTGATAACGAATATGCCGCTCATCCGGCCGGGGATGCACCGTGATGCCCTGTGCGCCGAACCGTTCGCAGGCGAGTGCTGCCTCCAATACGTTGGGATTATTGCCGCCGCGCGAATTGCGGAGCGTTGCGATTTTATTGATATTGACGGAAAGTCTTGCCATGGTAATTGTTCTTTAGCTAACAAAGATAGAAACTTAGCCAAATAGAAAAATCTTCAAATTTTATTAACTTGCCCGAGATATGGACTTGCAGAGCTTCGACTTCAATTTCCGGTTGCTAGATATTGTCGACATCCTCTTAGTGGCGGTAATCCTGTATTATGTTTACAGCTTGATCCGGGGCACTATCGCCGTTAATATCCTCATCGGTCTCGGGCTCATCTATGTTATTTTCCTGCTGGTCAAGCAATTTAACATGCACCTGCTCACCGAGATTTTCGGCGGCTTCATCAGTGTGGGTTCACTAGCCCTGGTGGTGGTCTTCCAGCAGGAAATCCGGCGATTTCTTATCCATATCGGCAAGAATATTTCCGTAAGGCGGAAAAACCTGCTGTGGTCGGTCTTTGTGAACAAAAAAACAGCTGAACAAGACCACCATGCACACCTCAAACCCATCATTGATGCCTGCCGCAGCCTTTCCAAATCATATACGGGGGCGCTTATTGTATTCGCCAAATATTTTGATGAAGAGTACTACCAAACCAGCGGTGAATTCATGGACGCCCACCTGTCCAAGCGTCTGCTTGAGAGCATCTTCCAAAAAAATAGCCCACTGCATGACGGCGCAGTGGTCATCGTCGACTTCAAAATCATGACGGCCAGCTGCGTACTCCCCCTCTCCGAGAGCGAAGACCTGCCACTCCACTTCGGGCTACGCCACCGTGCTGCCATCGGGGTGACAGAGGTAAGTGATGCCGTGGCGGTGGTGGTATCGGAAGAAACCGGCGAAATATCGTTTGCCAAGGACGGCAATGTCAACATGAACATCAGCCATGAGGAACTGGAAGAGCTTTTGAATGCTTCATTATAACACATCGCCCCCACACGTTGGTGCGGGGGCGATGAGGTCATGCCAATCGATCGGTCTCAGCAATTATTTCTTAGCTTGTGCAATCACTTGTCCGTTAAGTTTCACGTACTCATCGTTGTTTTGTTTTTTAGCTATTTCGACGCCTTCGGTGGCTGTAGCGATAGCCCCTTCCTTATCGCCGGCCTTTAACTGGATTTGAGCTTTCCAATATTTGATGTATGGGGCCGGATTCGGCGATTTATCCGCTTCGTTCACCCACTCAAGCGCTTTTTGGATGTCCTTATCGTTCTTATAATAATATTGGGCGGCTTGGAAATATGGCTTTTTATCGCCTTTCATCGCTTCGGCTATGGAAGCCATGATTTCGGCATCTTGATCGACCACAAGATCGAAGCCTACTTGCGTCTTGTCCCAAGCGATATTCAATCGCGCGCGTTGCGGCTGCACATCGGAAAACGAAATGGTAAAGGTTTCTACCGGCTTTTTCAGCCGATCTGGCGTCACGTCAAAACGGAGCAGGTCTTCTTCTTGGTTGTACGTATAAGCGCCCCATTGTTCGCTGTTCTTACTTAATATAATGGTCCACTTGTTCTTACCCGGTATGGTGAGCAGACCGTAGGTACCGGCTTCCACTTGCGTGCCGGCTACCGTCACTGTGCCGTCAAAGGTTAACGTAGGGACACCGTTCGCCCCCGTGCGCCACACTTCATCCAAAGGCACGAGCCCACCGAAAACCTTGCGGTCATTCATGTTTGGCCTGCTGTACTTCAGCGTTACGTTACTGATACCCAAGCTTTGGATAACCGTCTGCGAACTGCTCGCCGGTGGCAATTTAACCTGGGCCGCTGCCGGTTGCCAACCTACGGCTACGGCAATCATTGCAATGGTTAATAGTTGTTTCTTCATCTTATAATATTGTTGATTACAAAGCTCGAATTTAAGCATATTCACTAGCATCCACCCAACATTACCGAAATTTTACAATTGATGCGTAATAGCAGACGACCATCCGCGTTATTAGGTTACTATTTATTTCACCAAGTCCTGTTTTCCTGCGCCGGTTCGGCGCAGGAAAATCAGGCGCAATTTTTGACACGTATTTAATTGGTTTTCGCTTCCTGCCCTACTTTGTGCCCGTAACTCGCAAAATAAAGGAGGTAAAGATACGCTGGAATCATGGCGTATAGAAATGCGTGTTGGAAGTCCACGCCGAGTGTGTCTTTTAAATAGCCGTAAACCAATGGCCAAATCGCCCCGCCTGCTATACCCATAATCATGATTCCCGAACCAACTTTGGTAAACCGGCCCAGGCCCTTAATACCCAGCGGGAATATCGCTGGCCACATCAGCGCATTGGCCATCCCCAGAAAGGCCACGAAAAAATAAGACGTCAGTCCCGAAGAGAAGACCGAAATACAAGTGAATGTAATACCGACTAACGTGCAGATCCGAAGCGCCGCCTGCTGCGAGATAAACCTTGGAATGGTGGCGATACCAATAAAATACCCCAAGAGCATGCAGCTGAGGGTGAATGCAGTACCATATTTTACAAAAAATGGAGGGAGCGATAATAATTGCCCGTACGTGCCAATGATATCGCCGGCCATTACTTCAACGGCCACACAAAAGAATATGGCTAACGAGCCCAGGAAAAGGTGGGGATATTGGAAAATACTACTTTTCTTTTTGACGCCCACCTGCTCTTCTACCACTTCTTCTTTGTTGACATCAACCTCGGGCATCTTCACCACATATACAATGACGGCGAGAATGGCCACGCCAATGGCCATTCCGATATATGGGCTGTGAATCCTTTCTGAAAGTTCGACCAGTAAAGCGTCATGTTCAGCGCCTGTCTGAAGGTCCTTTATTTTAGTCGAAATCCGGTCGTAGTCTTTTAACAATATACTTCCCAGAACGAAAGGGACAATGATGCCGGCGGTCTTATTGAAAATGCCTACAATGGAAATTCGCTGGGCGGCACTCTCGATGGGGCCAATGATACTGAGGTAGGGATTGATTGCTGTTTGGAGAAGTGCCATTCCCGATGCCTGGACGAATATCGCTGTCAAAAACAAACCATAACTTAACTGCGATGCAGCTGGCAATATGACCAGCGCCCCGACCACGATTAAAATCAAGCTGAGAACAATGCCGGTTTTAAAGCCGACCTTAGCCAATATCCACGAACTGGGAAGCGCTAAAAAGAAATAAGCGATGTAGGATGCAAATAAGATAAAGAACGCCTGTAAATCGGTTCCTAAATTAAACGCCAACCGCACGAATGGGATAAGCGCTCCATTGGCCCAAGTGATGTAACCTAAGATAAAAAACAGTGCGCAGCATATGATCATCGGCAATATCGCTGTCTTCTGTTGAGTTGGTGTAGCATTCATTGATTTATAGTTTACTTTCCATTTTAGGTGGGTGGCTTATACGCCACCCAGTCTACAAGACTATAAAATAAAATCTACATTTGAAACAAAAAAGATTATGCAATCGGTTGTGATATGGTCAAAAATAGGAAACGTCCCAAGTAATCGGGACATTTCCTACACCTAAACCGTATCATAAAACCATGGAAATGGTTTCGTAGATACTATTACTACAAAATGGATTAAAAAAGGTTTTTATTTATTTTAATTTTCGAAAACCAGCAGATTCACAGCCATATAGGTTCACAAAATCACTCGCCACCAAGATACCGTTCACGGATAATATTCCGGTGGTGATTAAGATGTCCAGCGATGATATACATGAATGCCCGAACGCTGATTAAACGCTCGGAGGCTAGGCCTTTTCGAGCCAGTTCATGCTCGTTAAAATGCTTGAAGAGTTCCACATTTGACTTCCGTACAAGTACAAACTCTTCTGAGAAACTCTCCAGCGACCGTTCATTGAAACGTGCATTGGTTACAAAATCATCAGGCTCAAAACCAATCAATTCCTTGGTGTCATTGCGTCCGAAGCGCAGGGCTCTGTAGGCCATTACCCGTTCGGTATCGATAACATGTCCTACAACCTCCTTGATGGTCCACTTGCCTTCAGCGTAGGCGAATTCCGATTTCCCCGCGGGTATGCTGGCTAGAAATTCGGGGAATGCCGTAATCTGTTCATTGAGCAAATCCATCACGTCACCGGCAACGGTATCGATATAGGCAGAATAGATTGCAGGATATTCATCAGATCTGAGCGGGTTCATACGTTTGGCTACTTGGTAATACGATTCTAAATGTGGTTCCTTTATCAATTTCCGATTCTTTGACGAAAATCTGTCCTTTATGGTATTCAATCATGCGTTTGGTAAGACTAAGCCCTAACCCCCAGCCACGCTTCCTGGTCGTGAATCCCGGCTGGAAAACCGCTTCAAACTGGCTACGTGGAATCCCCTTCCCTGTATCGCTAATATCTATAAAAATTTGTTCTTTGGCAATATTTTCTGAAATAACGATATCAATTCGGCCGGCAGACTCGATGGCATTTGCGGCGTTCTTCAAGAGGTTTTCGAGCACCCAGTCGAATAACGGGACATTTAGCCTGGCTTCCGCCTTGTTCTCGCCCGAAACATTGAAAATAATCTTATCGCTGGTTCGCACCTTGAAGTAATTGACAAAATCGACCACCGTTTTGTAGACCGCCTGGCTTTTCAGTACCGGTGCTGATCCAATTTTGGAGAAGCGGTCTGCCACAACTTCCAGTCGTTTTACATCACGCTCCATTTCATTGAGCAACGGGTCGCTTTCAGCGTCAAATTTCGCCCTTACCAGCTCCAACCAAGCCATCAATGACGATATCGGTGTACCCAGTTGGTGGGCTGCCTCTTTGGCCAATCCAACCCACACCAAGTTCTGTTCGGACTTACGGATGGAATTGAACACGGTATAGGCGATGGTGAGGAAAATGGCAATGAGCGTGAGCTGCACATACGGGAAAAACCGCAACTGATTTAACAAAAGCGAATCTTTATAATAGACAAACCACTGCCCGTCGCTGAGTAGGTCGATTACAATCGGAGGGTGGCTTTTCTTCATGATGGCTAACTGGCGGTCGAAATATGCCGGATCATATACGACGTTGGCATCTACGTCGTCGGCCATGATATTGGTCTTAGTAGAATCCAAATCACGCCAATAAATGATGCTGTCCTGTGCGTCGGCGATGATAGCAGGGAGTGAGAGGCTATCGCGCACCGCGTAAATGAATGTAATCATCTCGTCGTCCACATCGGGCATGGTAATGATGCTCCGGGTGCTCATCGCCCACACCTCCGCCTTCGTACGTTCGGATTTCGACAAGTTCCTTACCAGAAAATTGGTATACAGCAGTGATGCCGCCGCTATCAAAGCTGCGAAAATCAAAAGGGTAAATTTCCAGCGCTGTTGGTTATACTGGTATGGATTCATCTACGGGCTGTACCTACAAATTTCTGCCAAAATACACAATTCCCCGCGGATGGACGTAAAAAGTAATCAAAGGCGTCTGGGAAGCAAATAATTTTTGATAAATTTATCTAAGTTTGCCGGTATGGATCAAGACAGAAAGGTACGGGTACGCTTCGCTCCAAGTCCCACGGGAGGCCTACATTTAGGCGGCGTACGCACAGCATTGTTCAATTATCTATTCGCGCGCCAGCACGGTGGCTCGTTTGTACTTCGCATCGAAGATACCGACCAGACGCGCTTCGTGCCAGGTGCCGAGGCATACATTCAAGATTGTCTCGCTTGGTGCGGTATTGAACCGGATGAAAGTCCAGAGCACGGTGGTGAATATGGCCCCTACCGCCAAAGCGAGCGCAAATCAAATTACCGCAGGTATGCGGAACAGCTTATTGCCAATGGGTATGCATACTATGCATTCGATACGGCCGACGAATTGGATGCGCAACGGAAGCTGCACCCCAATTTCAGGTACAGCCACGAGAACAGGCTACAACTACGCAATTCCCTCAGTCTCGCCCCCGACGAAACGCAGCGGCTGTTGGATGCGGGCCACCCATACGTGATCCGCATCAAGATACCGGTTGGTGAAACGATCAACCTTGACGACTTGATAAGGGGAACCGTAAGCTTCGAATCGGCTTTGATAGACGACAAA
>CAZTJY010000042.1:0-28602 GCA_964613725.1 uncultured Parapedobacter sp.
GGACCACCTCGCGGTAATCAATACCATACGGGAAATCAATAACGAGTACAGCATGAACATCGGTATATTGGCCGACCTGCAAGGCCCTAAAATCCGTATCGGCAAAATGAAAGAGGGTGGTGCCGTACTCCTCAATGGCGCCCAGGTCGAAATCACTACCCATGAATTAGTGGGCGACGAAAACCGTATTTACATTACCTATCCAGAGTTCCCGAAAGATGTTAACGAAGACGAAATCATCTTGCTCGACGACGGAAAAATTCAGTTGCGCGTACTGCGCAGTAACCGGGAGGACACCGTGTGGTGCGAAGTGGTGCACGGCGGCGTGCTTACATCGCGCAAGGGGGTGAACCTGCCAAACACCAAAGTATCTATTCCCAGCCTCACCGAAGAAGACCTCGATAATCTCCATTTCGTGCTGCAGTATGATGTGGAGTGGATCGGGATGTCTTTCGTGCGCCATGCCGAAGATATCGTGCGGTTAAAGGAAGTCATCAGCGCAGCCGGCAAGACATCGAACGTGATCGCGAAAATAGAAAAACCGGAAGCGATTGATAATATCGATGCGATTATCGAAGTGACCGATGGCATCATGGTGGCCCGGGGAGACCTTGGCGTGGAAATGCCCATGGAAGATGTTCCGGTGTTGCAGAAAATGATCGTTAAAAAATGCCGTAACGCCTCCAAGCCAGTCATCATCGCGACCCAAATGCTGGAAAGCATGATTACCACCCCACGGCCCACGCGGGCCGAAGTAAACGACGTAGCCAATTCCGTGCTCGATGGAGCCGATGCAGTGATGCTTAGCGGCGAAACCTCCGTTGGTGAATTTCCCGAGATCGTCATCGAGACAATGAGCAAAATCATTGTGCATGTGGAGCAAACATCATATCCGTATTACAGTTCAAAAAGCACCCCGCACGATGATGAGTCGGTCATCCCCGACGCCATCTGTGGCTCGTCTGTATACTTGGCCGAAAAAACAAATGCGAGTGCCATCGTAGCCATGACCTACTCCGGTTACACTGCTTTCGAAATATCTAGCTATCGCCCCAACGCGGACATTTACATCTTCACGGGCAATCGGGCGTTGCTCAACACGTTGACACTCCTATGGGGAGTGAAAACATTCTATTATGACAAATTCGAAAGTACCGACGGAAGTATCCACGATGTAAATACACTGCTGAAATCGAAAAAGCTGGTGCAGCCGGGACAGATCGTTATCAATACGGCATCCACCCCGCTGCACAAAAAGGGTAAGACAAATACAATCAAGGTAACTGAAATGGAGTAATCGATGGGCATCCATGAGGTCACGGACCGTGTAACCACCAAGGCGCTCACTTGGTGGTACCGCTTTACAAATAGCAACAAGGCGGCTATTTTACGGGTCAAGGCGGAACAGTTGACGTACCTTACCGCCCGCGACTTGCTCAACCTTTATGACGTGGCCCGGAAAGTGGAAGAGGAGCAGGTGGCCGGTCTATTTATCGAGGCAGGATGCGCACTCGGTGGCTCAGCCATCGTGCTGGGCAAGGCCAAAAAACCCGAGCGCGAGTTCCGCCTATACGATGCTTTCGGCATGATTCCGCCACCGTCGGACAAGGACGATGCAGACGTACACGCCCGGTATGAAGAAATAAAAAGTGGTAGATCAAAGGGGATAGGCGGCGATACTTACTATGGGTATACCGAAAACCTGCAGGATGTGGTGGCCGGCAACCTAACGAAGCATGGCCTTCCGCCACAAGACTGCAACATCAAACTGATTAAAGGATATTTCGAGGATACGCTCTACATCACCGGACCCGTGGCATTAGCCCACATCGATTGCGATTGGTACGCTTCGGTAATGAGTTGCCTCCTACAGATCGAGCCTCATCTCTCGCCCGGCGGAAAACTCTTGTTCGATGACTATTATGATTGGACGGGCTGCCGTAACGCCGTGGATGAATACTTCAGTGACAAAACAGGATACACCTTTAGCCAGGTTGGCCGTAAGCTCCATGTCACCAAAATGACCGAATAAAGCCGTTCAGCTTTCGGTAGTTACTTTTCCGGTTGCTGCGTTTTCAATTTATTCTTTAGCTTTTCGAGTTCTTGGAGGCGCAAGGTGTCGTGCGTATCTTCACTTGCGTTGGCTAATTTTAATGTAATGAAAAGAAACATATCCGCGCGCAATACGCCATGTTAAAATTTGTTAAAAGCTACGGTTTGCCTCACAGCTTGTGTATTTTTGTGGAGAATGAAGCACAAAAAAAGCATTGGATTGATCATCGGACTGATGACCCTGGCCCTTCTGGGGGTAGTGGCCATGCAATATTTCTTCATCCGCCAGTCCTATGTGCTGAAGGCCCAGCTTTTTGATGAGTCTGTAAAAGCAGCGCTCAACGCTGTAGCTTCTAAGGCGGAAAAGCGTGAGGTGATGCAACTCGCCGACGCACAGCGCAAAAACAAGGAAAAGCTCGAACGCGAACAACGAAAGCTCGAAGAACAGCTCCGGCTGAAGACGGAAATCGAACAGTTGCGCCAAAAACAAGCGCAATTACGCTTGGCATTCCTAAAGCAGGAAGAGGAACTAAATCAAAAGTTCCCCATCGTTATACCCATCGAAAATAACGATTTTTATGAGACGTACATCAATAACCCATTCCATCAGGGCCTCGTATCGGTAAGCTATCAATCGAACATTGTCATAGACAATGGGTTCCAACGGAACGACAATTCCATCGGGCTTGCTGCCACCCGGAGGGTGCCAACGATTAAAGCGAAAGACGACAGCGTACGCTACTTCATCCCGATGGGGCCCGATGAACTCAATACCACACGGCTTAAATATGCCATAAAGGCATTCCCCCCCCGGCAAGACCTCAAGATGGATCGTGAAATCGCCCGTAAGGAAAGGGACCTGCAACTGCTGCAAGCCAACACGCTAATGGACACCATCGCCATTATCAGTGGGAAGAATCCAATGATGGTACGAGGGTTTGAAGCCGAGATGGAATTATACAAACGGCCTCTCAGCGAGCGCATCAATGTGAGTTATATCCGATCAGAACTCAAAAAAGAGTTGGAAATCAGAGATATCAGGTCGCCATTCGACCTTATGATCAAAGACAGGAGTACCACACTATACGCATCGTTCGCCAATTTCCCAGAGACAGAAGAACCCGACCCCCAGGGCCTCTACACAACGGAGCTCTTCCGGGCAGACAATCAAAGCTCCTCGGGACGCCTTACTGTGTATTTCCCCAATAAAGACAACCTCTTGATGGGAAACATGACCGTGATGCTGTTCTCGTCAGTTACGTTACTGCTGGTATTGATTGGGAGCTTCACCTACACCATCTTTACCATGCTTCGCCAGAAGAAAATATCGGAGATGAAAACGGATTTCATCAACAACATGACGCACGAGTTCAAAACGCCGGTAGCCACGATTATGATTGCTAGTGAATCGCTCAAGGACGCCGAGATCGCGGCCGACCAACAGCGAGCTTCCCGGCTAGCCAATATCATTTACGATGAAAACGTGCGACTAGGCAACCATATTGAGCGGGTGCTCAATATCGCACGTTTGGAAAAAGATAACCTCAAATTGGACCGCCGGCCGGTCGATATAAACGAACTGGTACAGGCCGTCGTGGACAGCATGGAGCTGCAGCTGATTAAACACGGAGCTAAGGTGGCTATGCACCTCGATGCAGCCAATGCGGTTGTATCTGGCGACGAACTGCACTTATCCAATGTGCTGTTCAACCTCCTAGACAACGCCATAAAATACAGCAATGACGCCCCGGATATTACGATCAAAACAAAAAGCCATGGCAAGCAAATACACATTACTGTGGCCGACAAGGGCATCGGCATGAGCCGCGACCAGTTATCCAAGATTTTCGACCAATTTTACCGCATCCCAACTGGAAATCGCCATGACGTAAAAGGTTTTGGCCTGGGGCTTAGCTACGTAAACGACATCGTGAAGCGGTTGGATGGAAGGGTACTTGTAAGAAGCGAAAAAGATAAAGGCACCACATTTGAAATCACGTTACCGCTCGAACGATAGGGAGACTAACCATTATGCAGAAGATTCTATTGGCAGAAGACGACCCTAACTTGGGCGATATCTTGAAAGATTATTTGGAACTGAAAGGCAAATTCGAAGTCGTGCTGTGCAAGGATGGTGATGAGGCCCTACGGCAGTTCAATAAAGAGGCGTTCGACCTCTGCATACTCGACGTGATGATGCCACGCAAAGATGGCTTCACACTGGGCAAAGAAATCCGGAAGACCAACTCAGATATTCCCATTATCTTCGCTACCGCGAAAGGGATGATGGAAGATAAAACCGAGGCATTCGGCCTTGGTGGCGACGACTACATCACCAAGCCGTTCCGCGTGGAAGAGCTCCTGCTGCGCATCCATGCCCTGCTCAAACGTGCGTCGCGCGAAAAACAAGAGGAAGCGTATGCCGACCAATTCGATATCGGAAAATACCATTTCGACTACGTGTCGCAACAAATCAGTTATGGAGGCCAGCAACAAAAGCTGTCAACCAAAGAAGCCGAGTTGCTCCGGCTGTTGTGCCTCAAGAAAAATGACGTGCTCACCCGTGAGGAGGCGCTATTGAAAATCTGGCACGATGATAATTACTTCAACGGCCGTAGCATGGACGTCTTCCTTAGCAAGCTGCGCAAGTACCTGCGCGACGATCCCAGCGTTGAAATCGTGAATGTGCACGGCAAGGGGTACAAACTCCTAGTGAGTTAGTAGACCTTCCGTAAAAATATTTGCGATTTAGATAATTTGTCCCTACCTTAGCGGCCGCTTATGGAGAAAGGCAGAGGGAATGGACCCTGTGAAGCCTTAGCAACCTGTCGCCGACAAGGTGCTAAATTCTACTCTCCCCCACAAAAAAGATGGGGTAGGGAAAAATAAGCAGACACAATTGACCCTTGTGCCGTCTCCCCAAAGCATCCAGGAAAAAAGACATCCCGTTTCCGTCGCGGAAGGACGTCCCTGTGTTGTACATTAATTTATTCATACAATATCATGTTAAAAACCAACAATTTGGGTTACCCGCGTATCGGTGCCCTCCGGGAGCTGAAAAAGGCCAACGAAGCCTACTGGGCAAAAAAAATCAGCCAGCAAGAGCTGCTGGAGGCAGCGCGCACCATTCGCGAGGGAAATTGGAAAACCCAACAGGAGGCCGGCATCGCCCTCATCCCCTCAAACGATTTCTCGTTTTATGACCAGGTGCTAGACCTTACGCTTACCGTGGGCGCCATCCCAGCACGCTATGAAGGCTTCACCCTGGAAGGCGCTTCCGCTTACAACCTCGATTTATACTTTGCCATGGCACGCGGCTTCCAGCAAGATGGCCTCGACGTAACCGCAATGGAAATGACCAAGTGGTTCGATACCAACTACCACTATATCGTACCGGAGTTTGTGAAGAACCAGCAGTTCCGCCTTACTTCCGAGAAAGTGGTCAACGAATTCAACGAAGCCAAGCAATTAGGCATCGCTACCAAGCCGGTGCTGATCGGCCCTATCACCTACCTGTTGTTGGGTAAGGAGAAAGAAGCGGGCTTCGACCGGATCGACCTCATCGACCGCCTGCTGCCCGTTTACGAAGAAATATTGGGCAAGCTCAGCGCTGCCGGCGCGGAATGGGTACAATTTGACGAGCCTTTCCTAGCATTGGACATCGACGACAAAACCCGTGCGCTTTATCAAAACGCTTACAGCCGCCTCGCTGCCGCTGCCAATGGCGCTAAACTCGTTGTTGCTACCTACTTCGAATCGCTGCGTGAGAACGCCGCGACGGCACTGAACCTACCCGTACACGCCTTACACATCGACCTCGTACGCGGCGAAAACCAGCTCGATGAGCTGTTAAGCGCTGTGCCTGCCGGACTTACCCTCTCGTTGGGTGTCGTAGATGGTCGCAACATCTGGAAAAACGATTACGAGGCATCACTCAAAAAAATCAAACAGGCTGTTGATGCATTGGGTGCCGACCGGGTATGGGTTGCGCCATCCAGCTCGCTGCTGCACGTTCCGTTCGATCTTGACTTGGAAAACAACGAACAATCGCTTCCCGCTGAAGTAAAAAACTGGTTAGCCTTTGCCAAGCAGAAACTCACGGAAGTGACCGACCTGGCTAGGTTGGCCACGGGCGATGCTGACAGCACCGTTACGTCACGCTTCGAGGCAAACAAGGCTGCCCAACAGAGCCGCCGTACCTCCTCGCTCATCCACCGCGACGAAGTGAAGACCCGTGTAAAGAATATCACGGATGAAGATGCTAAGCGTACCAGCCCGTTTGCCGATCGTAAAGCCAAGCAACAGGCCAAGTTCAACTTGCCCGCCTTTGCTACCACGACCATCGGCTCGTTCCCGCAAACCAGGGATGTGCGCAAATGGCGTGCTGACCTCAAAAAAGGTGCGATTACGCAAGAAGAATACGATAAACTCATCGCTGAAGAAACCGAGCGGACCATCCGCTTGCAGGAAGACCTGGACATCGACGTACTGGTACACGGTGAATTTGAGCGCAACGACATGGTCGAATATTTCGGTGAGCAGCTCTCCGGCTATGCCTTCACCAAAAACGGCTGGGTACAATCATACGGATCACGCTGCGTGAAGCCTCCCGTTATCTACGGTGATGTTTCACGCCCGAACGATATGACCGTTTATTGGTCGGCCTACGCACAGACCCTCACCAACCGTCCCGTAAAAGGGATGCTTACCGGTCCGGTAACTATTCTGCAATGGTCATTCGTGCGTAACGACCAGCCACGGTCAGAAACCACCTACCAGATCGCATTGGCTATTTTGGATGAGGTGCAGGCCCTGGAAAAAGCAGGCATTAAGATCATCCAAATTGATGAACCGGCTATCCGCGAAGGGTTACCGCTTCGAAAGGCAGATCACAAGGCATACCTCGACTGGGCCGTTCGCGCCTTCCGCGTGTCATCGTCAAACGTAGAAGACGATACGCAGATACACACCCACATGTGCTATTCGGAGTTCAACGACATCATCGAGCACATTGCTGCCATGGATGCCGACGTGATTACCATCGAGACATCGCGCTCGCAAATGGAACTGCTGGATGCTTTTGCGGATTTCAACTACCCGAATGACATCGGCCCCGGCGTTTACGACATCCACTCGCCACGCGTACCGAGCAAGGATGAAATGGTTGGCCTGTTGGAGAAGGCAAAAGCCGTTATCCCTGCCGAGCAGCTTTGGGTGAATCCTGACTGCGGCTTGAAAACCCGCGCTTGGCCCGAAACGAAAGCCGCTTTGGAAGCCATGGTAGAAGCCGCTAAAACGCTACGTGGCGTAGCCGAGGCCGTATAATAACTTACCGCGAATTAGTTACAAGCCCCGCTGCCGGATGGTGGTGGGGTTTTTTGTCGTATTATCAGGCCTACCTGCCCATAAATGGCGTAAGTAGGCATCCAGGTTGTCCAAAAACGGTTTGGTTAGCCGATAGTACTCGGTTTCCTGGGAAGTCGTTTCTTTGATACGGAAGGTACAGATTGATACCCCTAAAGCCACATCGCTCGGCAATACCCTTCGGCGAGGTCGATTTGGCGGAACCATTCTCATCTACAAAAAAAGTAACGTCACTGCGCAGCTAGGTTCACCCTCCCTCAAAGCATCCAGTACCGGAACTGATATAAGCGAAAATATGGCATGTTGCAAGTTAAGGGATTTTGAGGAGGCTTGAGGGGCCGATATGCGACAAAACCCTATCTTTGCCCCATGCGCTTTGATATCATTACCGTATTGCCAGACCTGCTGGAAAGTCCTTTCGCACACTCTATCTTGCAACGCGCCCAAAAAAAGGGGTTGTGCGAAATCGTGGTGCACAGCTTACGCGACTATGCCGACAACAAGCATCGAAGTGTGGACGACTACCCCTATGGAGGCGGCAGCGGCATGGTGATGCAGGTGGGACCGTTTGCGAAATGCATCGAAATGCTACAGGCAGAGCGAGCATATGACGACGTGATTTTCATGACCCCGGATGGTGAAACGCTCAACCAGCCTATTGCCAACAACCTCTCGACCAAAAGCAACCTCATTGTCCTCTGCGGGCATTACAAAGGCATCGATCAACGCATCCGCGATATCTTCGTAACGCGCGAACTTTCTATCGGCGATTATGTACTTTCGGGGGGCGAACTACCGGCGGCCGTGCTGGTCGATGCCGTGGCCCGACTGCTGCCCGGGGTACTTTCGGATGAATCTTCAGCCCTCTCCGACTCGTTTCAGGGGGGGCTGCTGGACGCACCTATCTACACCCGTCCGGCCGATTGGCGCGGCCACAAAGTACCCGACGTATTGCTTAGCGGCAACGAGGCCGCGATAAACCGGTGGCGCGACGAACAGGCGCTTGCACGCACACAAGCCCGGCGGCCCGACTTGTTGGAGGATTAGGAAGACAGGAAAAATACAAATAGCAGCAAAATAAATTTGACACGTTAAATTTTTTCATATTTTTGCTCCGTATGATTATGAGTAAGTTCCACATCGGGTTATGGTGGTGGCTCGGCGCAAAAAACGTCGGGCCTGAAGGAACGGTAATATATTCCTAATCAGCCAAGGCTTTAGAATATTAGGCCCGACGTTTTGAAGAATCCGTCGGGTTTTTTTGTGTGATTTTAGTTGTGATTTAGTATTGAATATGGCATACCGATTTAAAACGGCTTACAGACAGTTGCTGGCGGATACGACAACGCCAGTGAGTACGTATCTGCGATTACGCGATGTATTTCCCAACAGCCTGCTGCTGGAAAGTTCCGACTACCATAGTCGTGAGAATAACATGAGCTATATCTGTTGCCAACCAATTGCTGGCATCAAGCTCGACCGCGACACGCTCGAGATCCAGTACCCCGGCACCCCCGCATCGCGGAAACCCGCTGCGGAAATCAACCTCCGTGAGGAAGTCTCCACTTTTAGAAAGGCATTTACTGCCAACGGACGAGGTGAGTTCAACTTCATTTCAAACGGTCTCTTCGGCTTTTTCACGTTTGATACGGTAACCCATTTCGAAGATATCCGACTGGAAACGCTGCCCGATCCGCAGCGCGACATACCGTTTATGCAATACCACGTCTACCGCTACGTCATCGCAATCGATCACTTCAAGAACCAGCTTTTTATATTTGAGCACCAATTGGAAGGGGATGACAGCCCATCGGGACTTGAAAAAATCCAATACCTCATCCAAAACAAAAACTTCCCCGAGTATCGTTTCTCGCTTAATGGCGGGGAAGACTCCAACATGGGTGACGCAGACTTCAAGGCGCTGGTGGAAAAGATGAAAACCCATATTTTCCGTGGCGATGTATTCCAAATTGTACCCTCACGGGGTTTCTCCCGCCCGTTTCTGGGCGACGAGTTTAACGTATACCGTACGCTACGTTCCATTAATCCATCGCCTTACTTGTTTTATTTCGACTACGGCGATTTCAAACTCTTCGGCTCATCGCCAGAAGCGCAGCTGACCATCAGAAACCGCGAAGCGACCATTTACCCCATTGCGGGTACGTTCAAACGCAGTGGCAACCAGCAGCAGGACGAGAAAATCGCTGCAGCATTAAAGGAGGACCCCAAGGAAAACGCAGAACACGTGATGCTGGTGGACCTGGCTCGTAACGACCTGAGCCGCCATTGTGAAGATGTGCACGTAAAGACCTACAAAGAAGCGCAGTATTACTCGCACATCATCCACTTGGTATCGAAGGTTTGCGGCACGTTGCGCGAAGGGGTGGATTCATTTGACGTGGTGGGCGATACCTTTCCGGCAGGTACGCTCAGTGGTGCACCCAAACACATGGCCATGCAACTCATCGACCGATATGAAAATGCCCAGCGGAGCTTCTACAGTGGGGCTATCGGCTACATGGGATTCAATGACGACTTCAACCATGCCATCATGATCAGATCGTTCCTCAGCAGGAATAATACGCTGCATTACCAGGCCGGGGCGGGCATCGTAGCCGATTCCGACCCGGAAAAGGAACTCCAAGAAGTAAACAACAAAATCGCCGCATTGCGCAAAGCAATGGAATTGGCACAGGATATTTGACATAATACAAATGGACAGCACTCAAAAGCAATCACCCCGCATATTGGTGATCGACAATTATGATTCATTTACGTTCAATTTAGTGCACCTGCTGCATGAGTGTGGGCACGATGCCACGGTATGGCGCAACGACAAGTTCTCACTGGAAGACGTAGCTAACTTCGACAAAATCCTGCTGTCGCCCGGACCTGGGATACCCAGCGAAGCCGGCTTGCTCTTGGATGTCATCCGCGAATACGGCTCAACAAAAAGCATTCTTGGCATCTGCCTCGGACAACAGGCCATAGCCGAGGTGTACGGGGGTTCCTTGTACAACCTGCGCAAGCCAGTGCACGGCACGGCAACACCATTGCTTATCAAGGTCAGCGACGAACCGATATTCACCGGCCTCCCACAGCGCTTCCCGGTAGGGCGTTACCACTCGTGGGCGGTGGCACGCGAAGGATTTCCGGATATGCTGCGCATCACCGCCGAAGACGAACAGGGTGTAATTATGGCCCTAGCTCACAAAACGCTCGACGTAAAAGGGCTACAATTCCACCCCGAGTCCGTGCTGACCCAACACGGCAAAGCAATGATAGGGAATTGGCTGGCTCCCGTCACCGAAAGTGTATCCGCAGGCCAGGGCGCCAGCGACAGATTACCCCTCACAGATTACCGATAATGACTATTCTAGACAAAATAATCGCCAAGAAAACGGTTGAGGTAGAACAGGCAAAAACCGCTACACCACTAGCTAACCTGGAGCAGAAACCGCTTTTTTTACGCACATGCCTCTCCTTACGCAATGCGGTAAATGATCCGGCAAAAAATGGGATCATCGCCGAATACAAACGGGCGTCGCCTTCCAAAGGCATAATAAATGACCGGGTATCGGTAGCTACCGTGGTGGAAGGTTATCAGGAGGCCGGCGTTTCGGCCGTGTCTGTATTGACAGATGGCCCGTTTTTTTCTGGGGAACTCGATGATTTGGTAGCCGCCCGTGGCGCGCTGCAGGTGCCATTGCTCCGTAAAGAGTTTATCATTGACGAGTACCAGATCGTCGAGGCTAAAGCCCACGGTGCCGATATTATCTTACTGATCGCAGCCGTGCTGGACCCTCCCCGCATAAAAGCACTATCGGAATTGTCCAGGTCGCTTGGACTAAATGTGTTGCTGGAAGTGCATAACCGCGAAGAACTGGAGCGCAGCATGATGGATAGCGTGGACGCTATCGGGGTAAACAACCGTAACCTCAACGACTTCTCGGTCTCGCTCGATCATTCGTTAGCATTGGTGGATTTGATTCCCGAAAGGTTCGTCAAGGTCTCCGAAAGTGGCATCAGCAATCCCGTCACCATCCGCCAACTGCGGAATGCCGGCTTCCAAGGCTTTCTCATCGGCGAGAATTTCATGAGGGCCGCCAATCCCGTGGCAGCCGTGAAAGAATTCGTAAAAGAACTTTAAATATCCCCGCCAAAGCCGATTATAAACGGATATATCCGGATATATCCGTTTATCATACGGCTATTTTTTTCTGAAGCCTCATCTTTGTTTCGTCGATGGTTTAGCAATGCCGTCGGTCATTAATCGATTGTTTCACGAATTAATTTTTACGTATCATGGCTTCATTAAAAAACAGCGTTAGGCTAACCGGGTTTTTAGGTAAGAATCCGGAAATGAAAACACTCAATGAAAACAAAAACCTTGCCCGTGTATCCCTAGCTACCAATGAACGGTACCGCAACGAACAGGGTGAATGGACCACCAACACGCAATGGCACAACCTGGTGTTCTGGGGGCGCCAAGCAACCTTCGCCGAAAAGGCACTGACCAAAGGATCGGAAATTGCCATCGAAGGGAAGTTGGTAAACCGCCAGTATGTGGACAGCGATGGTATCACCCGTTATGTTACCGAAGTAAACGTGAAAGAGATACTCCAGCTCAACCGCAAACCGGACTCGTAAAAGTTGACTTTTACACGGTTTTTTCATTAGCTTTGCGGCAAAAGTTAACAGCTGGTTTTATGGTAAAAAACACTGCTCTTACGGATGTCCATATCGCCTTGGGGGCCAAAATGGTCCCCTTTGCTGGCTTCAACATGCCGGTCCAATATTCAGGCATCAACGATGAACACGAAACCATCCGCAAAGGCGTTGGGGTCTTTGACGTAAGCCACATGGGCGAATTTATTCTGAAAGGAGATGGCGTTCTGGACCTGATTCAGAAAATCAGTGCCAATGACGCCTCCAAGCTGACGGACGGCAAGGTCCAATACGCTTATATGCCAAACGAAACCGGTGGCATCATCGACGATTTCCTAATATACCGAATCGAAGAGAAAACGTACTTCCTTGTCGTAAACGCCTCAAATATCCAGAAAGATTGGGATTGGATTTCCAAATATAATACCTATGGTGTAACCATGAAGGACATCTCTGACGAGACTTCCCTATTTGCGGTGCAGGGCCCCAAATCGGCGGATGTGCTCGATAGCCTAACCGACATGGATTTGGCAACAATGAGTTATTATACGTTTGCCAAAGGCACTTTTGCCGATGTAGACAACGTACTCGTATCGGCTACCGGCTATACGGGAGCGGGGGGATTTGAGGTATATGTGGCCAACAAAGACGCAAAAAAGGTTTGGGACGCCATCTTTAAAGCAGGCGCACCATATGGCATTAAGCCTATTGGGTTGGGCGCGCGTGATACCCTTCGACTGGAAATGGGCTTCTGCCTATATGGCAACGATATCGACGACACTACCTCACCATTGGAGGCTGGACTGGGATGGGTAACAAAGTTCACCAAAGATTTTGTCAATGCCAATGGATTGAAAAAACAAAAGGAGGCGGGGTTGAAAAATAAACTTGTAGGTTTCGAGATGATTGAACGCGGGATTCCGCGGCAAGGATATGACATCCTGGATGGGAACGGCACTACCATCGGCCGGGTCACTTCAGGCACCCAATCACCAACACTCAAAAAATCCATCGGACTTGGTTATGTGACGCTAGACCACGCCAGCGAAGGAACGGAGCTGTACATCGCCATACGCAACAACCCCGTGAAAGCGGTGGTTGTGAAACCACCATTTGTTAAGTAACAACAACGGATGAGTCTAAAAAATGTGAACGTATGCTTAAGCCCTGCATTGCTGCCATTTTATGAACTGGAAGATACTACAGCCGTCGTCATTGACATTTTCAGGGCTTCGTCTTCCATGTGTTATGGGCTGGCAAACGGTGCACGCGCTATTATCCCTGTTGCCGAAATAGATGAATGCTTAGCCTACAAAGATAAGGGCTACCTACTGGCGGCCGAGCGTGATGGCGCGGTGGTAGCTGGGTTTGATTTCGGCAACTCGCCTTTTTCGTATACAGCAGAAAAGGTGGCTGGGAAAACGGTGGTATTGACCACCACAAACGGAACTCGGGCCATCCAGTACTGCAAAAATGCAAAAACGGTGGCGATTGGCTCCTTCTTGAATATCGGTGCACTTACCCATTGGCTGAAAAACCAGGATGGCAATGTGCTTCTGGTCTGCGCGGGATGGAAAAACCACATGTGCTTGGAAGATACGGTCTTCGCCGGTGCAGTGGTAAATCGGCTCCAAGCTCGGGGACTAACGTTGGATGACGCGGCGCATGCCGCCCAAAGTCTTTATCACACCGCCCAAGAAAACCCAGCGTTGCTGGCAAACGCATCACACAGCAAGCGCATGCGACACCTACACATCGAACAGGACATTGCTTTTTGCTTACAGGAAGACGTGGTGGCGACCATACCTGTAATGAAAAACGGTGAACTGGTTTGCCTTCCGTCATTTATATCGGCAGGCCAATAGCACTATTTACCCTTTGTGTGTTGCCTGACGCGTATCAATAACCGGTATTTCAGATAGGCCAGCAAAAGAAAAATAGCTAACGCAATCGCAAATATCAGATACCTGGACCCGTTGTCGTCGCTATTATAAGCCGCAATTGCTGCTAAGCCCATTAGGATCAGCGCGATATTAAGCAATACATTGTATAGGAAATACGTTTTCATCTATAAGCGGACACCTACGGTCAATCAATAAACATCCATGTCAGGGTCGAATGCATCTCGCCATGCCAATATGCCTCCTTGTAGATTATAGAGGTTATCGAACCCTTCCCGCTCAAGCAACATGATGGCTTGCGCGCTCCGCTTACCGCTTCGGCAATGGATGATAACCGGTTTATCGCGAGACACTTTTTCCTGCTCAAGGACCACATCCGCCAACGGGATGTGCTCCCCGTTGATATGAGATGTTTCGTATTCGAACTCCTCGCGGACATCAATCAACTGAAAATCTTCATTATTGTCGATTTTCGACTTGAGCTCTTCAACTGTGATTTCTTTCATCTGTAATGATTTAATATTCAATGTTCAGCGCATATCCCACTGGAAGATTGGAGCCAAGCCATTGCTTGTACGCTTTTTGCACTCAAAGATAGCGGATATCCATCAAATAGCGGCAGGAAAATACGGAATTTTGCCTAAATTTGACTGGATACTTAACAACTACACGATGGTTAAACGTTTAAGTCTGGGCCTGCTGGCACTTTGTTTACTGGCTGGATGCGCTGGCCGCCAATCACTGCAGCAGGTAGTCGACACCAATGAAGTAAAAAGGATATTGCATGCGCTGGCAGCAGATGATATGCAGGGACGGGCTGCATTTACATCCGGGGCGGAACGGGCCGCCGATTTCATTGCTGCGGAATTCACAAAAATCGGGCTGCACCCCTTTACTGATGAATCCGACTTCAGGCAGACATTCAGCGTCGTCCAAATCCGCCCCGCCACATGGGAAGTAACGTTCGATGGCGTGGAGATACCGAAAGACCGCATCATCGTATCGAGCAATAGGCCGGGCGTGAACTGGAATACAGACCCCGATGTTTCCCTCATCCAAATACAAGCAGGGGACGACTTTGCGCAGCGTTTCAGGGACGCCGCGACTGCCGGCAAAGATGCCATCGTGGTTATTGACACCAGCTTCGCCAATCTTTTCAACCGATACCGTGGCTTTTTGATGCGGGAACGCGTCAATCAAGAGCACAATCACACACCTTCCTTGGTATATGTATTAGCGAACGACATCCCCACGTCATTCCGTGTAGCTTTCACCAACACCATCGAAAAGCAACCTTTATTTAATGTGGTTGGTATGCTACCCGGTAAATCCAACCCGCATGAATACGTCATTTTTTCGGCGCACTATGACCACATCGGCATTCTTGATGCAGTGGGGCAAGATTCGATTGCCAACGGAGCCGATGATGATGCTTCGGGCGTATCGGCCGTCATCAGTCTGGCTAATTATTATAAAAATCGGGATGACAACGCACGAACCTTGTTGTTTGTTGCATTTACCGCGGAGGAAATCGGCCTCATAGGGTCGAAGTACTTTTCAACGCAAATCGACCCTGAAGAAGTTGTGGCGATGATCAACATCGAGATGATCGGCAAAGACGCTCGATTCGGCCCAAATTCGTTATATGTAACTGGCTACGACCAGTCTAATCTGGCGAAAATTATGCAACAGAATGTTGAGAACACCGATTTCACATTCCATCCGGACCCTTACCCCACCCAAAATCTGTTCTACCGAAGTGACAATGCATCATTAGCTGCGGTGGGAGTTCCCGCCCATACATTCGCTACCGTGCAGATAGACCAAGACCAATATTACCATACCGTGAAAGACGAGGTGGAAACGTTGGCAATCGAAAACATCGTGGCGTCTATCCGTGCAATCGCTTTGGGAGCGAAAAGTATTGTTTCCGGTGAAGATACACCTACCCGGGTCCTTAAATTGGAACAATAGAGCCAAACTTTTGGCCATTCGTTGCGTTATCAGTATATTGGTGGGCAGATAAACCAAGCTGACGTGCTCGCTTTAGCAGTACCGGCGCCTAATGGCCCGGAGCGCATCTAAAAATCAAATACTGTGAGTAAAACTATTATTGTTTCCAATCGATTGCCCATTAAAATTACGGAGAATGGCAACGGCTACGCGCTGCACCCCAGTGAAGGTGGCTTAGCAACCGGGTTGGCCTCGATTCACGCACAGGGTGAAAACATATGGATTGGCTGGCCGGGTATCATGATCGATGACACCGCACAAAAAGCATACTTTACAGAAGTACTGAAAGAGAAACGGCTAGCACCCATCTTTTTGGACGCCGAAGAAATACGGGGGTTCTATGAGGGATTCTCCAACGAAGTGCTATGGCCAATTTTCCATTATATGCCTAATTATGCTGTCTATGAGCTGGAAAATTGGCGGACATATGTTCGGGTTAACGAAAAATTCCGCGACCTCGTACTGGAAGTAGCCGAACCGGAAGACACCATTTGGGTTCATGATTACCAGTTGTTGCTGTTGCCCGGCCTACTACGCACTGCGTTACCGGATGCCTCGATAGGCTTCTTCCAACATATACCCTTCCCCTCCCAGGAGCTCTTCCGACTTATCCCTTGGCGTCGCGAACTGCTGGAAGGTATGCTGGGAGCAGACTTGCTCGGGTTCCATACATTTGATGATGTTCGGCACTTTATCAGTTCGGCTACCCGGATCGCCGGAACAAGCAACAATTCCAACAAACTGGAGGAAGACGGACGTACCATCTTGGTGGAACCATTCCCCATGGGCATCGACAGCAACCGGTTTTCTGCATTGTCATCAGATGACAACGTGCTGAAGCGCGTGGCCGAACTTAAATCGAATTTCAAAAACCGGAAAATTATCCTATCAATTGATCGGCTGGATTACAGCAAAGGAATTTTGCAGCGCCTAGAAGCTTTTGAACTGTTCCTCTCGGAAAATCCGGCATTCCATAAACAGGTAACGCTATATATGGTGGTGGTGCCTTCGCGAGATACCGTACCCCAATACCGCGAGCTCAAAGATCAGATAGACCGTCTGGTTGGCCATATCAATGCGGAATACGGGGAGTTTGACTGGTACCCGGTTGCTTACTTTTACCACGGTTATCCCATGGAGGAGATTTCGGCGCTTTACAACATAGCCGACGTATGTTTGGTTACGCCCATGCGCGACGGAATGAATCTGGTAAGTAAAGAGTACATAGCAAGCCGCAATGACAATACCGGCGTTCTTATCCTCAGTGAAATGGCTGGCGCTGCTAACGAACTGATAAGCGCATTGATCGTGAATCCGAACAATGTAAACGATATCAGAGACGCCTTACTAGCCGCGCTGAACATGCCTCCAGCGGAGGTAAGCAAGCGCATGAGGGCCATGCGCCAAATAGTCTTTAAATTTACCGTACAACATTGGGCAACTTTATTTATGAATAGACTGGAAGAGACAAAAAAAGTACAATCCAATACGCGGGCGAGATTGGCTGGCCCAGCCATTGAAGAACAAATCATTACCAGCTACCAAAATGCTGCGAGCAGGCTACTGCTACTCGACTATGATGGCACCTTAGTCGGTTTCCAAGATGATATAGACAAAGCATCGCCCGACGACGAGCTCTACCAATTGCTCGATACCCTAGAACTGGATATCAATAACCATTTGGTGATTATCAGTGGTCGAAAACATAGCACACTGGAGCAGTGGTTTCACAACAAACCCTATAGCCTCATTGCTGAACATGGTGTTTGGACAAAAGATCCACATGCGGAGTGGCGCCTCAAGAGCGGCTTATCCAATGCTTGGAAGGAAGAGGTTGGTGCGTTTATGGAATCTTATGCCGACCGGACACCGGGGGCATTCGTGGAAGAGAAGAGCTTCTCGCTCGCATGGCATTACCGCAAGGTACAACGCGATTTGGGTGCCCTACGAGCACAAGAGTTAATTGAGGGCTTACGTGATTATTCGGCGTCATACGGACTGCAGCTGCTCGACGGCGATAAAGTGGTCGAGATAAGAAGCGCCGAGGTAAATAAAGGGCGGGCGACACTGGACATCCTCCACGAAAACCGGTATGATTTCATCCTCTCGATAGGCGACGACCGTACCGACGAGGATACATTCCACGCATTGCCTGAAGACGCATTTACCATAAAAGTAGGCACAGAAGTATCGGCCGCGAGATTCTATCTGAAACATCGGCGGGAAGTGCGGGCATTGCTCCAAAAGCTCGTCGACAAGGCCCCGCCCACTACTAGCCCATAAAAATCGGGCGATCAAGCTTCATCGAGATACGATACGCTGCGTTCATAAGTCCTACGTGGCTATATGCCTGCGGAAAATTACCCCATTGGCTACCATCGGATTCATCCACATCCTCGCTAAATAGCATCAGATGGTTGGCATACGTGAGTAGCTTCTCGAACGTTGCAATAGCCTCATCCACGCGGCCTACACAAGCTAACGCCTCCACATGCCAAAACGCACATATAAGAAATGTCGACTTGGGTTTACCAAAATCATCCGAATGCAAATAGCGGTAAAAAAGCCCTTCCGGTGTCTTCAGTTCCCGTTCGAGTGCCGTTAGGTGGTTGCGTGCCCGCTCGGATGCCGGATCGAGGTAATGCATCATGATGAGCTGTAGCGTACTCGCATCAAGGTGGGGGCTACCCACAGCGTTGGCATATACTTGCCGCTCGGCATCATAGCACGAATCGATATAATGCGAGGCGCGCTTCATCAATGTCTCGGCGCGGCCAACTAATTGTTGGTCGCCAATGACCTTCCCGATTTTCCGCGCTGCCAGGCTTCCGGCCCACTGAAAGAGGTTGGTGTAGCAATGGTGGTTGGCAAAATTCCGGAACTCCCAAATACCGGCATCCTTTTCATCGATCGTTTTTTCGATCTTTCCCAAAATATAGTCAACCCATCGCCCCGCGTCAGAACGTTCCTTGAAGACAAAACGGTGATCGGTATACAATGGCAATAAAGCAATCATTGCCTGTCCGTAGACATCATTCTGGATATGTTCATAAGCTTGGTTACCAATCCGCACCGGCTTGTTGCCTTTATACCCGTCCAATCCATCCAGAATCTGTTCCGTTAATTCAGACTGCCCATTTATACCGTAAAGGGGTTGGAGCCGACCAGTATCGGCATGCGTGATGTTGGTAATGTAGTTCGAATAAAGCTCCATTTCTTCAAACTGTCCGATATGGTTCAACGCAGTGATCACGTAATAACTGTCGCGCAGCCAGCAGAAGCGATAGTCCCAATTGCGCCCACTCCCAGGATATTCGGGCAAACCTGTCGTCCCTGCTGCTATGATGGCTCCGGTATCTTCGTACTGGTGAATCTTTAAAACAAGCGCTGAACGGATCACCGCCTCCTGATAGAACGCAGATATGGTGGCATGTTTAATCCAGGTACGCCAATAATTCGTGGTCTCCCGGAGAAAATGTTCGACAGTACGCTCCAGCGGTGCTTCAAGCGGCTGGCCATAGGTAAGGGCAAGGTACTTGGTTCCACCCAGGACAAAGGCTTCCTCACCGAAAAAATGGCTTACGGGAACATTCGTCGTCAGCCGCATTCGCTCGATACCGTTATTGAAGTCGACATGATTGCTCCCCCTGAATTTAGGGAACACCTGCGCCCCATATGCGCCTACCGGCTCGCAGATGATGCGCACGCGTGGCCGACCCGATAAAGGCTCTACTTTCCTAATAAGCATCAGCGGCTTGAAGTAACGCTCATACTGTCGGAACCGCGGGGCAAAATCGGTAATCCGATATACGCCTTCCGAAGTCGTTATCTCCGTACGGAGCACATTCGTGTTCTCGACATAGTACTGTTTGCTAGTAAACTCCCCAATCGGCTGTATTGAAAATCGCCCCCCCTTATTGGCATCCAACAATCCGCCGAAGACGAACGAACTGTCAAAAGAGGGCCAACACAACCAAGAAACGTTGGTGTCTTTCTGAATGTGGGCCAAATAACTGCAATTTCCAATAACCCCGCTCTGATATACATGCCTATTTTCCATACGTCTGATATTATTCGTATTCCACAAAATGGAAACACGGGTTCGATGTGTCTCAAACTTAGGTAAATTTCCTTTATATGCAACATTAGGGGTTATATATATAAAGGAAACCTATCGGTCACCCCGCTACCATGGAGCGTCTTTACCGTTGGACCCAAGTTCCTTCCGCATCACATAATCGTTTAGCGTATACCCGTGGTAGGGTGTGTCTACCCTGTCGGCTATCACAAAACCCTGCTGCCTATAAAACTCCGCGGCAGAGTTATTACGGTTTACATTCAATTCCATATGAGAGCAACCCGCCGCGAGTGCCGCCTGGGAAACGCGGCTTATTAGAAGCTTTCCTGTGCCTTTGCCTTGTTCGGGTGGCTGTACATACAGTTTTTCGATACGCATAGTCTCCGGCATGTCCGGCTTGGGCTGGAAACCGACGAATCCGACCGCAACATACGCTCGTTCCGCTAAGATAAACCGCTGTCCGGCTTCGAATTGGCTCCGCAGCGCATGCTCGGAATAAATCAAATCCAACATCAGGCTGATTTGTCCGTGCGGAAGGTAGCCTCCATAGGTAGGCCACCAGATGTCGTGTGCCAATTCGCGGATAACCGAAAAATCCGCTGTTATCGCTGTGCGTAATGTTACCTTATTCAAGGCCATACAGAAGAAAATCAATCGTTCCCCAGTCGGCGTAAAGTAATATAGGCCATCAAACCAGTACTCAGTGCCAAAGCACTTTCGTCGACATCGAACGTCGGCGTATGTACGGCCGACGTGATACCGCGACCTTCGTTACGGGTACCTAAACGGTAGAAGCATGCATCGGCCACCTGAGAATAGTAGGCGAAGTCTTCTGCCGCAAGCCAAAGATCGAGGTCGACCACATTGTCTTTGCCAAGGAAATCCTCCGCGTATCCACGGATTTCGGCCGTCAGCTTTTCTTCGTTGACCAAAAAAGGGTAACCACTACGAACCTCGAAGTCGCACGATCCGCCCATGCTTTCTGCAATTCCGGTTGCCATCGTTACCATACGTTCATGAGCCACTTTACGCCATTGCTCATCAAACGTACGAAATGTGCCTTCTAGATACACGGTATCGGGAATTACATTGGTGGCACCATTGGCGATAACTTTGCCAAAAGAAAGCACGCTCGGCATTTTGGGATCGGCAACGCGGCTGATAATCTGTTGCAGGGCAGTGATAATATGTGCCGTGATGACTACCGGGTCGATATTTTCCTGGGGTTGGGCACCGTGCCCTCCGCGGCCTTTAACCGTAACATACAACTCGTCGGTGGATGCCATATACTTCCCGGCCCGAAATCCTACTTTCCCGGCAGGGATCAACGGCATTACATGTTGCCCAATAACCGCTTGAGGAGCGGGATCTTGCAATGCTCCGGCTTTGATCATCAAGCTAGCGCCTCCCGGCAGCCGCTCCTCGCCGGGCTGGAATATGAGTTTGATTGTTCCGCCGAAATCCGCTCTCAACGACTGAAGGATATGCGCGGTACCCAGCAGCGAGGCGGTATGTACGTCATGCCCACACGCATGCATTACTCCAGCATTTTTCGATCCGTATTCACGCCCCTCTACTTCCGTAATGGGTAGCGCATCCATGTCGGCGCGCAAGGCAACAACCTTATCTGATGGCCGTTCGCCATGGATATGGGCCACCAACCCGGTACCTGCCATAGGCGTATAAGAAATGCCAAGCTGATCGAGCTGGGCCTTTACAAAAGCTGAAGTTTCGTATTCCTGGAAAGAAAGCTCGGGGTTTTGGTGCAAATGCCGGCGCCAGCCCACGGCCTTTTCGTAAATTTGGACGGCAAGAGAATGGACTTTATCTTTCATCGCATACCTTCCGCTTATTGATACACATAGATCTCTTCGGTAAATACGAACACATTGTTGAATTGCTTCCGAAGGCCTTGCATAAGGTTTTGGGCTTCATTTCTACTCCTGAAGTCGCCTACTTTTACCCGGTAATTAGGCTCCTCGTAACTTAAATACGTGTCGATATCTTTGTATAACCGCTTGAAGCGAGCCTGTTCGGCATAGGCTTCCGAGCGGTCCGACCCGGAATAGATTTGAACACGGAACCCCATCGCGGTGGTTCGGGTGGCCGTTTCTTTATCTACGGGCACCCTGGTAGGAGCGGTGGCCGTTATATTCGTCCCTTTCCGGCTCCGTTGCATCAAGCTAATTAATGGGTCCGCTACGATTTCCACCCGGCCCCGTTGTTGGGCAAAACCGGCCATACTAGAAAAACCAAGGAATAGGATGATGAATACGACGAAACCTCTCTTTTCCATAACCTTTACCGTATTATGCGCCGTGACAATTTTTGTACTTTTTACCACTGCCACAAGGGCAAGGGTCGTTCCGGCCCACTTTCTGCTCGTTCCGAACAGGCTGGGTACGCTGTATCTCCCGCGTATCTTCCACTGGTGGCGCCCCTCCACCAGCTCCTACAAGCTCGGGCTTGGATGTCCTTACCCGTGCTTCCTGCCGTGGGGCCGGCCTTGCCTCACGCACATCGTGGGCTTGTTGTTGTGGAATCTCTCCTTTGAATAGGAAACCAACAACGTTTTTGTTCATCTCGATCAGCATGTCGCGGAACAAATTGAAGGCTTCCATTTTATAGATAATAATGGGGTCCTTTTGTTCGTACACAGCGTTCTGAACAGATTGTTTCAATTCGTCCATATCTCGCAAGTGCTCTTTCCAGGCCTCATCAATCAACGCGAGTACAACACCTTTTTCAAACGACTTGAACACTTCCTTGCCACCCGATTCGACGGCCTTTTTCAGATTGGTTGCCACTTGGATACCTCGAAGGCCGTCCGAGAACGGAACGACAATATTCTCGATTTGCTCACCCCGAGTGGCAAACACATCGGTCAATACCGGCAGTGTTTGCTTCGCGATTTTATCAGCTTTTCCGTGATAAAAGGAAATAACACGCTCAAAAAGCTTTTCGGTAAGCGACGCGATGCTACTATCCGTAAAATCAGCGGCATCAATGCCTGGATCCAAAGAGAACACACGAATAACTTCCAGTTGGAAGTCATCATACGAACCTGTCTCCTTGCATGTCGTCACAATATCTTCCACAACATCGAACGTGGTATTGTTCAGGTCCACGTCCAAGCGCTCGCCGAACAACGCATTTTTTCGCTTAGCGTAGATGACGCTCCGCTGGGAGTTCATCACGTCATCATACTCGAGCAGGCGCTTGCGGATACCGAAATTGTTTTCCTACACTTTCTTCTGAGCGCGTTCTATGGATTTGGTCAGCATGCTGTGTTGCATGACTTCGCCTTCCTCCACACCCATCTTAACCATGATATTGGAAATCCGCTCAGAGGCAAACAACCGCATCAACGGGTCTTCGAGCGATACGAAGAACTGCGATGAGCCCGGATCTCCCTGGCGACCGGCGCGGCCCCTTAACTGGCGGTCTACACGCCGCGATTCATGCCGCTCGGTACCGATTATTGCCAGCCCTCCGGCATCTTTCACACCGGGGCCCAGTTTGATATCGGTACCACGGCCGGCCATATTGGTAGCAATCGTCACCATCCCCGGTTGCCCGGCCTCTGCAACGATATCGGCCTCGCGCTGGTGCAGTTTGGCATTCAACACATTGTGCTTCACGTGGCGTAGCTTGAGCATCCGGCTCAACAACTCGGATATCTCCACAGACGTAGTGCCCACCAAAACAGGGCGTCCTTCCTGCGTGAGCCGGTGGATCTCTTCCGCTACCGCATTGTATTTTTCGCGGGCTGTGCGATAAATCAAATCGTGTCTATCGTCGCGCTGGATAGGCACATTGGTTGGAATTTCGACTACATCTAATTTGTATATCTGCCAAAGCTCGCCAGCTTCCGTAACGGCCGTACCCGTCATACCGGCAAGCTTGTGGTACATCCGGAAATAGTTCTGAAGCGTGATTGTGGCGTAGGTCTGGGTGGCGTCTTCGACCTTCACATTTTCCTTGGCCTCGATAGCCTGGTGCAACCCATCGGAATAACGACGGCCTTCCATGATACGCCCCGTCTGCTCGTCTACAATTTTCACCTTACCATCGTCAATGATGTATTCATCATCGCGCTCAAAAAGCGTATAGGCTTTGAGGAGCTGGTTGACCGAGTGGATGCGTTCCGATTTGACCGCGAAGTCGCGCATCAATTCCTCTTTTCTGGAAAGCTTCTCTTCTGGACTAAGGTCTGACTTCTCAATTTCGGCCACATCGGTGCCCACATCAGGCATGATAAAGAAATTCGGGTCTTCTCCCGAAGCCGTGATTAATTCGATCCCTTTTTCTGTTAGCTCAACCTGGTTGTTCTTTTCGTCGATGACGAAATAAAGTTCGGCATCCACCTTCGGCATGTTTTTGCTTTGCTCCTGCAGGTAGAAGTTTTCCGTCTTTTGAAGTACCTGTCGGTTATTGCCTTCGCTCAGAAACTTGATCAATGCTTTATTTTTCGGTAAACCGCGATGGGCACGCAAGAGAGCCAAGCCACCACCCTCGGCATCCGTATCGCCCTTGGCGATGGCGCGTTTTGCATCATTCAAAACATTGTTAATGAATGCTTTTTGAGTATTGACCAGTCGCTCGATACGCGGTTTGAGCTCATAAAACTCGTGCTGGTCGCCACGCGGTATAGGCCCCGAGATAATCAACGGCGTACGGGCGTCGTCAATCAACACGGAATCGACCTCATCGACCATCGCAAAATGCAGTTTCCGCTGCACTAACGCCTCGGGTGACTGTGCCATGTTATCACGTAGGTAGTCAAAACCAAACTCATTGTTTGTACCAAACACAATATCCGCCATGTAAGCATTGCGCCTAGCCGGTGAATTGGGCTGGTGTTTATCGATACAATCCACGCGCAAGCCGTGAAACTCAAACAGTGGGCCATTCCACTCGGCGTCGCGCCGTGCAAGGTAATCGTTCACCGTTACGATATGTACGCCTTGTCCGGATAAAGCATTCAAATAGGCCGGCAACGTACCCACCAACGTCTTACCTTCACCCGTCGCCATTTCGGCAATCTTGCCCTCATGGAGGACGATACCACCGATTAACTGGACATCGTAATGGATCATATTCCACGTTACTTCGGTGCCAGCGGCCATCCATGTATTTTGCCAGACGGCTTTGTCGCCCGATATTTTGATGTGTGGTTTCGTGGCTGCAAGCTCACGATCAAAATCAGATGCCGTGACGGTAATTTCGGTATGCTCGGTAAAACGCCGCGCCGTTTCTTTCACGACAGCAAATGCTTCAGGAAGTATTTGCATAAGCACCTCTTCAAGCTGGCGATCACGGTCCTTCCCCAGTTTGTCTACCTGGTCATAAATGGCCGTCTTCTCGGTCATCTCTACGCCTTCTTGATCGGCCTCAGCTTTCAATGCTGCAATTTCCTTATCGATATCTGCGAGGTATTCGCCGATACGCTGTTTAAAATCAGCGGTTTTGGATCGGAGCTCATCGTTAGTAAGGGATTCCAGCTTTGGGTACTCCTCCTTGATTTTGGCCACCAATGGTTGAATATGCTTGATATCCCGGTCTGACTTGCTGCCGAATATTTTACTTAAAAATGTTAACATCTGCTACTGTTTATTATCTGACACCTCGTCGTCAATAATGGCTCCAAAAACCGATTTCCGCCAATATGACATACTGGACAAAGTTAGTCATTAGATTTTAGATTGAAGATGTTAGATTTCAGATTGTAGAAATAGCTCTTTCGATGTTTGGGGCACCAGCTGTAGCGCCCAAGCTTGGGTGAAAAGTGCGTGGATAGCTGCGCGACCTTCGCTTCCGAGCGCAACTGAAAATCGGTTAACATACAATTCGATGTGTTTGTACATGACTTCCTCGCTCATTTCTTGCGCGTGAGAACGGATGAAATCGATGCCGGACTCGGGATTTGCGAGTGCAAACTCGACGCTTCTGCGTATAACCCGGTTTATTTTATACTTTATGTCGTCGGGCAACCTGCGGCTTGCCACGATGCCACCCAACGGGATGGGAGATCCGGTGGTTCTTTCCCAATAATCTCCAAGGTCCATAACTTTATACAGTCCTTTATCTTGATAAGTGAAGCGGTTTTCATGGATAATAAGACCTAGGTCAATACGCCTGTCAATAAGCGCTTGTTCGATGGCCGAAAAAACCATTTCTTCCTTATGAGCCAATTGTGGAAACGCCAAACCCAACAAGAAATTGGCCGTTGTATACTTACCTGGGATACCAACAGTCAACGACGTTCCGGCTATTACCTCATCGTTATCGGCTGTACACAATCGTTCCGCAAGTGCCGGATCCTTGGTAATCAGCAACGGCCCAACACCAAACCCCAGTGCGCTGCCTGCATCAAGCAAAACATAATCGTTGGCGGCAAAAGCGTATGCATGATAGCTCAGTTTGGTAACGTCTAATACGGCCCCGAACGCCTTTTGATTCAACGTTTCCACATCTTCGTAGTGTACATCGAAACTTAACCCTTCAGTATCAATTTTCTGATGGATGAGTGCATCAAAAATGAACGTATCGTTGGGGCAAGGGGAAAATCCGAGCGATAGTTTCATGCTAATGACAGTTTCTCAATAAAAATCAAAAGTAGCAATGCTACAAAAGTAATCAGTAATACGCCACGGGCGCTTCGATCGAGCGCCTGCCGGTAACAAAAGCGAACGAGTAAAATGTTGACAACTGCGGCGATAACATATAGGCTCAATGGATGCAATGTTGCGCCCAGCGGCGTGAATGTCTTAAGCAGACCCGCAGCCGCCGGGCCAAGCGCCCCCACAAATAAACCAAGCAAAAATGAATCCCGCTTCATTTACTTTCTGTCAAAACGCCACGAATTGAGTTCGGGTATCGCATGGTGAGCGGTCATATCAAACTGCACCGGTACAATCGACGCATACCCGTTTTGGAGTGCCCATACATCGGTGTCCTCCCCGCGGTCGCGAAGTTGGAATACCCCCGTGAGCCAATAGTAACTGCGATTACTGGGGTCTGTCCTTTCATCAAACTCCTCGGCCCACTTTGCATCGGCCTGCCTACATACCTTTACTCCTTTAATCTTATCAACCTTTGGAAAATTCACGTTAAGCAATGTACCTTTAGCCAGCCCGTTGGCCAAGACCTGTTCGGTAATGCTCCTGACAAACGGCCGGCAATTCGAGAAGTCCGCATCATATTCCAAATCGTCATAGGAAAACCCTATAGAGGGAATATCTTCTATAGCCCCTTCCACCGCTGCGGACATCGTGCCCGAATAAAGTACATTGATCGAATTATTAAGACCGTGATTGATACCCGAAACGCATATATCGGGCTTCCTACCCTTGAAAACTTTATTTACAGCAAGCTTTACACAATCCACAGGCGTGCCGGAACATTTATACATTTCCAAGTCGGGGTAAATGTAAATGCGATCGATACGAAGTGGCTTCCCAATGGTTATTGCATGCCCTGTACCGGACTGTGGCCCTTCTGGCGCCACAACCGTTACATCGCCAATTTGCTGCATTTCCTCAATCAATACCTTAATGCCGGGCGCGGTGATTCCATCGTCATTCACCACGAGTATAGAAGGTCGCTTTTTTGCCATGCGGCTAAGTTAAAAAGAAAAGCGTTACAGACGCGGATACCTGTAACGCTTTTCATTTAATTTTAACGTAAAATTACGATGCTTTTTAACTGCTGGAAGCTACAATTTATTCAACCAGTCGACCACTTCATCGCGCGCCTTGCCCGTTTTCTTCTGGACGCGGCCGATCAACTCGTCCTCCTTCCCTTCTTCATACAACAAGTCATCATCCGTTAACTCCGCGTACTGCTGTTTGGCTTTTCCTTTCAGCTCGTTCCAATTTCCCTTTAACTTTAAGTTACTCATAATTGTCATGTTCTAAATTTAACTCTATCATATGAACACCTGACTGGAAAGAAAGTTTGCCTCAATAGGCGACGGATTGGCCTCCGCGAAAAATATAGAAGTGATTTAAACTTTTTTGAGATAAAAGACAAGCAGTCCAAAAGCTGTAATTTAGAGTTACGACACTACAAATTACGGACAGATGAACTGCAAGTATACAAAGCTACAAAAAGAGGAAATGGAAAACTGCATCAAACCGTTTATTCCGGTTAACCGAAGGGGTTTCCCCAGTCGGTTCGACGCCGGGGATATTTTCAGGTGCATCGTCCATAAATTGAAAACGGGTTGCCAATGGGGATTGCTGTTTGTTGATATTGAGGGGTTTAATCCGCCTTTCAGCTGGCAGACGGTTTATTACCATTACCGAAAATGGTGCAGGATGGGCGTGTTCCATGACATGTTCACCACTTATCTGTGGATCCAGAAAGACCGGCTGGACATGGAGCGATTGAACCTGGACGGCACGCACAGCCTGGTGAAGCGGGCGGCTGAAAGCAGCGCATACCAACACAGAAAAAGAGGTAAAACCTCCAACCTGCTGGTCATGACCGACGGCCGTGGTATCCCGGTTGCCTGCGGGGATA
>CAZTJY010000043.1:0-5004 GCA_964613725.1 uncultured Parapedobacter sp.
TTTTATGTTGCCATCGCTTTAAGTTTAGGCGCGTTTGCCTGTAACAGCGGGCCGGAGGTAATTGACAAAATACCGACCACTCCCAACAGGTATGATCCTTCACAACCGACTGCTGTAACCCGCATTATCCCAGATTACGGCATCATCGATGATAATTTTATTGTCGAGGGAAATTTCCCAGGCAAACTTGAAGACATGAAGGTGTATTTTGGGACGAGAAAAGCAGTCCTGTTATCAACCGACGGAAAAAGCATCGTCGGCTTGGTTCCGAAACAATCCGACGGATATAATGATGTATCGGTAGTCGTCGGGAAGGATAGTCTTTCGCCAGATGGACTGGTCTTCAAGTACAGACAGAGCCGATCAGTGAAGACAATTGCCGGCCGACTTGGAACCGATCTGTGGATGGCCGACGAGGAGTACCGCAACGTTGATATCAATGCGGTGACATTTGGCGAAGTTCACTACGTAGGTACGGTAAAGGGCAGGAACGACGACATTGTGGTGATGGTCGAAACCGGCTGGGGAAATCGGGTGTTCATCATGTCGATGGACGACGGCCTACTTCAAAAGGTGTCAAGCCCAGGGAATGCGGGAGCACCCGCGGTACCCAGCACCCGTGATAAATTCTATGCGGTTAAGATGCGCGGCGACTGGGATGGAAGCGACCATGCCGTTTACGTATTTACCCCTGAGGAGAGCTGGGCAGGAGGGCCTACAGGTATTGTGATTACGAATGCGGACGTTAACGATACTCACGGGGCGTCATCCACGTTCGGCGGAAACGACGACATCCTCTATTGGTTAGACAATCGCGGAAGGATTGCCGAAATAGATTTGGCGAATAAGAGCTACAAGATTTTCTCTGCTGCCGATCAAATGCCACCCAACATTAACCCGGATAATTATGGTGGAGAAATCAAACCTGCGGATGGGCTTGCCAAAAACCTGCCCAATAACTTTGGCACGTGGCAGGATTCATACATCACTTACAGTCACTATCATCAATGCTTTTTTGCGTCTTTTGCAGCGCAGCACGCCATTTACCGATTAGATAAGAACGCAGACGGCTCCTGGACGAGCACGCTCTACGCGGGTAACAACGGCTCCGGGTTTACCCCGGGCAATCGGTTATCCGACGCCCAATTCAATCAACCCCACGGTATGGTTGTCAATTCGCTGGGCGAAATTTTTGTAGTAAATAGGAACGGGAATTATATCAGTAAGATTTTCGGCGATGCGGTGGAACTGGTGGCAGGGAAGCCAGGTGTTAACAACCCGTTGGCTAATGGCGAGCCGCTCGAATCGGTATTCAACAACCCGCGTAACCTTGCGATTGACTTCGAGGGTAATTACTATGTAGCGGGTGGTAACGATCGGACGGTCCGGAAGCTCTCCATCGAATAATTCATCGTATTTCAAACCTGTTTAATGATCGTATTATGATTAGAAGATTTTGTTTTTTATTCCTTGTTTTCTCTGCACTGTGGCTACACCCGTTATATGGCCAATCTGATCTGACAGCGAGCGGCTTGGTTATGTCTGAAAACGGCACCGGATTGTCGGGCGTGTCGGTAACCGTAAAACAAAGTCCAACCAAGGGCGTGTCGACAGGCGTGGACGGCCGCTTTAGAATAACCGATTTGCAAGAAGGACACATATTGGTGTTTTCTTTGGTCGGATTTGAAAAGGTCGAAATTCCGATTGAAAAAACAGACGAACGCATGCGTGTCGTGCTTACCGAAGTGATCAGCGAATTGGAAGAAGCCATCGTGGTAGGTCACAGTACGCAACGGAAAATATCAGTTACCGGAGCAGTAACTAATGTAAATGTTGATGAACTCAAAGTGCCGGCAACGTCTATCGCGAATATGCTGGGTGGCCGGGTTCCGGGGATTGTTTCCGTATTACGGAGCGGTGAGCCGGGGCAGGATATGTCCCAATTCTGGATTCGGGGCATCAGTACGTTCGGTGCAGGCTCGTCTGCCCTGGTGTTGGTAGACGGAGTCGAAGGTAACATCAATACACTTGATCCGGAAGACATTGCCAGTTTTACAATTCTGAGAGATGCTTCAGCGACAGCAGTTTATGGCGTAAGAGGCGCCAATGGTGTTATTCTTATTACCACAAAAAGGGGGAGGGCCGGAAAGCTAGCCATCAGTGTAAAGTTGAATGGCGGAATGTCTTATTCTCCCCGGATGCCGAATTACGTGAATGCCAACCAATATGCATCGCTTGCCAACGAGGCAGCGTTGTCGAGGGGTTTAGACCCCATTTATAACCAAGTAGACCTCGAACTCTTTAAAAACGGTATAGACCCCGACCTGCACCCCAATGTGAATTGGCGCGATGTCATTCTGAAAGACTATACATGGAATCAGCAAGCGCATTTCAGCGCTTCCGGTGGCGGGGAGGTTGCGCGGTATTACGTGAGTTTGGGGCTGTTAAATAAAGATGCGTTGTTCAAGCAGGACCAGGGTATCAATAAGTACGAAACCAATGTTGCCTATAAACAATACAATTTCAGGGCAAACGTGGATGTGAACCTGACCCCAACCTCGGTACTCACCTTAGGCCTGGAAAACGTATTGGTAAACCAGAATTATCCGGGTTTCGGCAACGACAGTAAAGCGTTGTGGGACGCCCAGGCCAATATTACGCCGGTTACGGTACCCATCGTTTTCTCCAGTGGCCAACTGCCGGCCTATGGCGACAACAACGATCAGATCAACCCTTATGTGTTGCTAAACCATACGGGGTTCCGGAAATATTTCCGCAACTCAGCCAATTTGAATGTGCAATTCCAACAGGACCTGAAAAGCATTACCGAGGGGTTGAGTTTCAATGCGCTGTTCAACATGTATGCGAATAGCGAGATTACATCGATGCGGTTGAAAAGTCCGGCCCTATATTATGCCCGCGCACGGAAGCGGAACGGCGACCTGAACCTGGAAAAAATCAGGGACGCTTCCGATCCAACATTTTCCGTTGAGAATGCAGTCAATCGGAAATTCTACATGGAAACCCGGGCCAATTACCAACGATCGTTCGGCGACCATTACGTAACGGGCCTTACTCATTTTTATATCGAGGATTTTATCGATTCGAAGAACATTAGCGATTTGGATGCGATACCCAAGCGATATATCGGCCTTTCCGGAAGGGTCACCTACGCGTTCCGGGATACCTATATGCTGGAAGGGAATATCGGCTATACCGGATCGGAAGCATTCGAAAACGGCAAGAAGTTCGGATTATTCCCGGCTATTTCCGTGGGGTGGGTTCCCACAAAATATCAATTCGTTGAAGAGATTTTACCATTCGTCAATTTCTTGAAGTTCCGCGGTTCTTATGGTACGGTAGGTAACGACCGCATGAACACCCGCTTCCCGTATTTGACACTGATGGGGCCTACCACAAGCGGGCCATGGAATTCGGGGATGGGATACACCGAAATCCAGGTCGGATCATCCAACCTACGCTGGGAGACAGCGACCAAGACCAACGTTGGGGTTGACGCACAGTTCCTGGACAACAAGTTTGAATTGACGGTCGATTTTTTCAAGGATATCCGATCGGGTATCTACCAGCAGCGGGCAAGCATACCCGATGAAATGGGGTTGGTTTCTTTGCCATTTGCCAACGTCGGCAAAATGAAAAGCTGGGGTGTAGATGGGTTTCTTTCCTACAATCAACAGCTCGCACCTGAAGCTCATATGATGTTGCGCGCAAATTTTACACAATCCAAGAACGAGATCCTGCAATTTGAAGAACCGATTGTCCGTTATCCCTACCAATCCAGTACGGGCTACCAATGGGGAATCCAACGGGGGTTGATCGCCCTCGGTTTATTCGAGGACGAAGAAGACATCCAGAATAGCCCCAGGCAAACGTGGGAAGGCTCAGTATTGCCCGGCGATATCAAATATAAGGATGTCAATGGCGATGGTGTAGTGGACGACTATGACGTGGTTCCCCTCGAACATGCCGATGTTCCTCAAATCCAATATGGATTGGCCGCGCAGTTCAGTTGGAAACAATGGAGCCTGAGTGCGCTTTTTGAAGGGGTTTCGCGCGTGAAGTATTTCAGCGGCGGAAATGGGTTTTTCCCCTTTTCGGGAAGAGAAGTCGGTAATGTCCTGGATTTGGTGGCTGTGCAGGAAAATCGGTGGACAGCAGCGGAGATTTCGGGTAATCCCGCTACGGAAAATCCAAATGCACGCTTTCCGCGGCTCTCTTATGGGGGCAACAGCAATAATAACCGCAACTCCACTTTCTGGTTGAATGACGGAAGTTACCTGCGGTTAGGCAATGTTCAGCTCTCTTATCAAGCCCGGGGTAGCTTCTGGCAGCGGATGGGCATTGATAACGCCGTGTTTAGCCTCATCGGAGATAACCTGCACGTTTGGGACACGGTAAAGATTTTCGATCCCGCGCAGGCATCGTATAATGGGGCCGAATACCCCAGGCAACGCATCTACACCATGCAGGTAATACTTAAGCTTTAAATTGAAATATCCATGAAACCATTTAAGAATATTTATCATAGACTAGCCTTATTCGTAGCCAGTGGCTTACTGGTTTTTTCCTCGTGCGAAAGTTACATCGACATCGACGAATATGTTTATGACAAAATGACGATAGATTCCATTTTTGTGTCGAAGTCGAGGATACTTGAATACATCAACGGAACCGCTAGCCTCCTGAAAGACGAATCGAATTTTGTTGGAGATTGGGATATCCATACCAATTTCCCAAGCGGTATGGGTTCAGATGAAGCGATACAACCTTGGATCGATGACAACCATCCGGGGAGTGCGTTGGTGGTCGATGCTATCGACCCACGGAATACACGTGGGATTAACCCCTGGCCCGATAGCTATAAGGGCATCCGCAAAGCGAATATCATCTTATCCCGAATTGGTGAAAACAAGGAGCTGACTGATCAGGAACGACGAGACTATACCGGTTTGGCTCATTTTCTCCGTGCTTACTTTTACTATA
>CAZTJY010000043.1:5014-28215 GCA_964613725.1 uncultured Parapedobacter sp.
ACCTTGGTAAAGCTCTATGGACCTGTGCCGATCCTTCCTGATGAGCCATTTGACACGGATGAGAGCATTGCGAATGTTTCGTTTGAGCGGTCTTCGCTGGACGATTGTGTAGCTTATATTTGCAATAATTTGGAGCTTGCCGCCCAGATGTTGCCTAATGACCGGGAAATCGCCTTGATGTACATGCCTACCCGGGGCGCAGCCTTGGCGCTTAAGGCACGCGTTCAACTGCACCACGCCAGTCCGTTGTATAACGGCAATACCTACTTCGCCGATTGGACACGATCCGATGGCACGCCGTTCATTTCGCAGACCCATGATGCAAGCCGGTGGGGGCGGGCAGCCGCCACATTCAAGCGCGTGATCGATTTGAATCAATATCAATTGAATACCCAGCCCAAAATCGAAGTGTCGAATGGTACGGGTACACTTGAGCTTCCGGACACCCATGACCCCAGCCTGAAGGCACAGGCCTTTCCCAATGGGGCTGCAGATATTGATCCGTATAAATCTTACCGGTCGATGTTTGATGGAACAGTACGGCCGGAGAACAATACCGAACTGATTTACTTTGCGAATCGGGTAGACGTGGATGACCGATTTGCGTTTCCAGCCGGCGGACTCGGCGGTAATAGCACGCTCAGTGTGACGCAAGATATGGTAGATGCGTTCAGAATGGCCGACGGCCGGCAATACAGCGAAGCGACACCAGCCGAGAAATCTGGTGAAGCAGTTGGTGCCGGAATGGTGTTTTCGGGCAACTATGTGCTCAGCAGTGAACGGGCCAGGATGCACGACAATCGGGAACCCCGGTTTTACGCCATCCTTGGTTTTAATCATTGCATATGGCCGAGTACATCGTTCCGCGGAACGGAACCCTATAAAAATTTCAACGCTACATATTACCGTGACGGAAACGCCCGGGGCGATAACTTTAGTTATAACCGAACAGGGTACACCGTGAGAAAGTATATCAACCAAGAAGATATCAATCACTGGAACAGCACTAAACGGCAAAAGGTATACCCCATCCTGCGTTATGCTGAAGTATTGTTGGGTTATGTGGAAGCGATGAACGAGATGACTGAATCCTATACCGACGAGTCGGGGGTAACCGTTGATCGGGATCCAGCAGAAATCATGAAATATTTCAACCAGATTCGCTATCGGTCAGGGTTACCCGGCATTACATTGGCCGAGGCATCGGACCGAGAGCGCATGCGCGAGATTATTAAACAGGAATGGCAAGTTGAGTTCTTCTTCGAAGACCACCGGTACTATGACCTCCGTAGGTGGATGGATGCGCCGTCGGCCTACCGCAAGCCGGTGACAGGTTTGGATGTCAGCGCGAGCCAAAGTGAGCGGAGTAAGTTTTACACGATACGGGTGTGGAACACCGAAACCGCGATGAAACGCGTGTGGAGCAACAAAATGTATTTTTTTCCCATTAGCCAGAGCGTGCTTGATAAAAACGCAAAACTGGTGCAAAATCCGGGCTGGTAATGATTATAAGTAAGATCAATATGAAGAAGCATATCAATCGAATTGTATTGTGCTCCGTATGCGGGTTCGCTATCGTAGCGGCCAGTTGTGATATGGAGTCACCTATGGATATGGACCTTTATCCACAGAAAGTATATATTGTGGATGCAGTTAATACCATTGTGAATCGGGATTTGGACATTGGAAACGACCCCGACACGGTTACGGTCTCCGTGGCTGTTAGCGGTTCACGGCCATCCGACCGGGATGTTACGGTACAACTGGTCGAACAACCCGATGCCATTCCCTATTACAACTCCCGGGAGCTATCTGCGGAGGTAACCCAATACCAACATTTGCCGGCAGCTAATTATTCGTACCCACAAGAGCAGATGACGATCAAAGCAGGACAGGTTTATGGTACATTCCCGATCGTGATCAGGCCGGGTGAGTTACATTGTGACTCCTTGTATATGCTACCTTTGAGGCTTAAGTCCAGTTCTTCCTATGAATTGACACAGGAAGATACCGTTGCTTTGGTGAAAATCAATATGGTAAATGGCTATTCGGGCATTTACTATATGGACGGTATCATCAGGAATACAAACGATCCGAGCGATACACTCGTTTATCAAATGGCCCGGAATCTGAAAGCCACGGACAACGGAAATACAGTGCGGATGTATCATTACAATAACGAGTTCAGTGAGGGCGATAATGTAGATTACCGCCCATCGCACGCTTTCCGCATTACGGTGAACGCAGACAATTCATTGTCGTTTTCCACCTGGGATCAGTTTAGCATCATTGATGGCGGAGGAACGTATTTGCCTGATATGAAGCTGTATGATTTCTGGTATACGTTTGAAGATAATGGGGTGGTTAGAAAAACGTCAGGTTATCTCTACAAAGAACGCAAGACCACCGAAGAGCAGCGGATTCTTACTGATGGGCTTGACGACACCAGGTAGGGAAGGTAGCGTCTCGAAAAATTGATAGACACCCATGGACCGTCTCACCAGTAAATTGGGACGGTTCCTTGTTTTCTCTGCTGCTTTAATGAACATCTTTTCTTTCTATAACGGTTTACTTACAATTAAGCTAAAGAGTGTTTCGTTTTGATGTTTTATAAGCGTTTATCCGCTCTAAGTGTTAATAAAATAAATCTAATCGGATGAAGAATGTATTTTTTATACTCATCAGTCTCTTTTTCTACGGCCTCGGCCAGCCCCTTTGGGGACAGGAGCCCGGGGCGATAAACCCAATCACCCACGCTGATGTGCCAGACATCTCGATGATACGTGTCGGCGACACGTACTATATGAGCAGCACCACGATGCATATGAGTCCGGGTGTGCCCATCATGAAGTCTAAAGACTTGACGAACTGGGAGCTTATAAGCTATGCGTACGATACGCTTGCTAACATGGATGAGCTGAACCTAACGAACGGTAAGCAAGCGTATGGACGTGGCTCATGGGCAAGCAGCTTACGCTATCACCAAGGCACCTACTACGTATCTACGTTCGCACAAACCACCGGTAAGACCTATATTTTCTCAACTACCGATATCGAGCACGGCGCGTGGACCATGTCGTCCTTCAAACCAAGTTATCACGACAATACGTTGTTTTTTGATGACGATGGCCGTATTTACCTCATCTATGGGGGCGGACAACTCCGGATGGTCGAATTAGCCGAGGACCTTTCGGGGGTAAAACCGGGGACAACCGAGCAGGTCATCATTGAAAACGCAACCGCTCCAGCCGGGCCCAATGTGATACTGCCGGCCGAGGGTTCTCAACTCTTCAAAGTGAATGGAACGTACTATCTATTCAATATCAGTTGGCCACGCGGCGGCATGCGGACCGTCATCATCCACCGGGCGGCGCATATTACGGGGCCATGGGAAGGCAGGGTCGCCTTACAGGACAAAGGTGTCGCGCAGGGTGGACTGGTTAGCACGCCTGACGGCGACTGGTACGCCTATCTTTTCCGCGATTACGGCGCAGTAGGGCGCATCCCCTATCTCGTCCCCGTAACATGGGACGACGGATGGCCTGTACTGGGAGTCGATGGCAAGGTGCCCGATACGCTGAATCTTCCCCCAAGCAACGGATTGATGCCGGGCGTCGTATCTTCTGACGACTTTACCCGCGAAGAAGGCGAAGCTCCACTACCGTTGGTATGGCAATGGAATCACAATCCCGATAACCAATTGTGGTCGGTCTCCAAACGGCCGGGTTACCTCCGGTTGACGACCGGGCGGGTAGATACCAGCTTCTTGATGGCCCGAAATACGCTGACCCAGCGCACGTTCGGTCCGGAGTCGGTCGGTACAACAGCAGTGGATGTCCATAACATGAAGGAAGGTGATGTGGCCGGGTTGGCATTGCTGCAGCGGAAATATGGCTGGGTCGGCATCAAATGCGACGAAAATGGAAAATCGATAGTGATGGTCAATACCGAATCCGGAGAACCAGTGGAAGTCGGGCGTGTAACTATAAATCAGGAAACAATCTTCCTGAAAGCGGAATGTGATTTCCGTGACCGTAAGGATACGGCGAACTTCTACTACAGCTTGGACGGCAAACGCTGGCAGACCATCGGGTCATCGCTGAAAATGGAATATACACTGCCGCATTTCATGGGCTATCGCTTTGGTTTGTTCAACTATGCGACCACGACCCCCGGCGGTTACGTCGATTTTGACTTTTTCCACGTGAGCGATCATTTATCCAAACAACTATGGTCCGAATCACATAAACATTAAATTCAAACATTCAACATGCAAACAATGAACACAAAAATGCTATTCCAACGAAAGTCCATTTACATCGAGTTGGCCACTGTATGCCTCGTTTTACTAGTCTCCAATGGCTATGCCCAAGTAGGTTTAGATGTTTCGCTAAAAGCAACCTTTAAAAACGATTTCCTTATTGGTACCGCATTAAATACCCGCCAGATCAATGGGACGGACAATGCAGAACAGCAAGTGATCACCCGACAGTTCAACGCCGCTACCGCCGAAAATCTGATGAAGTCCCAATCGTTACAGCCACGATGGGGGCATTATGAATTTGATCAGGCCGATCGCTTTGTAGCTTATGCATCCGAGCACAACATGAAGGTAAATGGTCATACCCTGATTTGGCATAGCCAACTGCCTCGATTCATGCAGCATATGAAAGATGTGGATTCGGTCAGGCAGTTCTTCGAGGGACACATCAAAACCGTAGCCGGCCGATACGACGGTAAAATCGACTCCTGGGATGTGGTGAATGAAGCGCTTAACGAAGACGGAACGCTCCGTAATTCCATCTTTCTTCGTGCGCTGGGCGAAGATTATATCGTCGAAGCGTTCAAACTTGCACACGAAGCATCGCCACAATCAAAACTCTATTATAACGACTATAACATCGAACAACCCCGGAAAAGAGCCGGTGCCATTGCGCTCGTTAAGAAGATACAGGAAGCAGGGGTACGGATCGACGGCGTGGGTATCCAGGGGCATTGGCACCTCGGCCGCGTTCCCTTGGAGCATATCGAACAAACCATACAAGCGTTTGCGGCACTTGGCGTGGATGTGATGTTCACCGAACTCGACATCAGCGTGCTCCCGAATGCCCCTGGTGGCAATACGGCTGAAATCAGCCGAACTTCCGGCTATGACCAACGCCTTAACCCATACCCGGATGGATTACCGGATAGCGTGCAGCAAGCCCTTGCTCAAGCATATGAAGATCTTTTCCGTCTTTTCTTAACATACCAAGACAATGTCAGCAGAGTCACTTTTTGGGGCGTCCATGACGGGCAATCGTGGCTGAACAATTGGCCAATACGCGGTCGCACCAATTATCCCTTACTATTCGACCGGCATCTGGATCCGAAACCCGCTTTCCATCGGATTATTGCTATGAAACCAACGAATGAGAGGTAAATTGTTAACTTCACGAACTTTGCGTTACATTTGTAATTGTAATAATTTAAATGTTACTTAGACACGACTAATCGATCACAACGGAAAAAGAGAATGAATGCAACTTATGTTATCGGCGTAGATTTCGGAACGGATTCGGTCCGCGCCGTACTGGTAAGCACCGAAACCGGCGAGGAGCTGGCCACTTCGGTATTTGAATATCCGCGTTGGAAAGCCGGGTTGTATTGCGATGCAGCCAATAGTCAATTTAGGCAACACCCGCTGGACTACATCGAAGGGGTGACGCATACGGTGCGGGCATGCGTTGATCAAGTTGGACCGGCTATCGCGAAACAGATCATAGGCCTGTCCGTAGATACCACGGGGTCCACACCCGTAGCCGTAGATGCACACGGGCTACCATTGTCCCTGCTCCCGGAATTTTCGGAAAATCCGAATGCCATGTTCATACTGTGGAAAGACCACACTTCGGTGAACGAGGCTGCCGAAATCAACGCCCACGCCCAACGGTTTGAAACCAACTACCTGCAATATGTGGGCGGCATCTATTCGTCTGAATGGTTCTGGGCCAAGCTGCTGCACGTATTCCGCGACGACGAGAAGGTGCGGTCCGCTACGCATTCGTGGGTAGAACATTGCGACTGGATCCCATTTTTGTTATGTGGTGGGAACCGCGTCACAGACATCAAGCGTGGCGTCTGCTCCGCAGGCCACAAATCGCTGTGGGCGGAGGCATTCGACGGCTTTCCGCCGAATGCATTTTTTGCATCACTGGACCCCCTATTGGATGGGTTCACGGCCAAGCTACCGGACGAAACCTTCACGGCAGACCAGGCCGCAGGTACACTGAGTGCCGAATGGGCCGAAAGGCTCGGACTCGGCACCGATGTCGTCGTCGGTGTCGGCGCCTTCGACTGCCACATGGGTGCCGTAGGTGGGCAGATCGAGCCGTACTACCTCAGCAAAATCATCGGCACGTCCACTTGCGATATCCTTGTTGCCCCGCGAGATGAAATGGAAGGAAAACTGGCGGCGGGCATCTGCGGACAGGTAAATGGCTCCGTCATACCCGGCATGATTGGCCTGGAAGCCGGCCAGTCTGCGTTTGGCGATGCTTACGCTTGGTTCAGAAACCTCTTGGCGTGGCCGCTGAAAGCCCTGTTGGCCAATGGCACAGTCGACCCCGCTGCGATCCAAGCCGTCGAAGACCGCCTACTCGCCGAGCTTAGCCAGCAGGCCAGCCAACTTCAACCCACAGCCGGCAGTGAGCTGGCCATCGATTGGCTCAACGGCCGGCGCACACCCGACGCCAACCAGCGCCTCAAAGGGGCGTTCATCGGGATCACCCTGGCCTCAGACGCGCCACGACTATTCCGCGCCTTGGTCGAGGCAACCGCATTCGGGGCAAAGAAAATCGTAGACCGATTTATCGAACAGGGCATCCCGGTAAAAGGCCTAATTGCCTTGGGTGGAATACCGCGCAAGTCGCCCTTCGTGATGCAGGTGATGGCCGACGTCATCGGCATGCCCATCAAAGTACATCGTTCTGAACAAACCTGTGCCATCGGCGCGGCCATGTTCGCAGCTACCGCCGCCGGTAGGTTTAGCCGTGTCGAAGATGCCATGCGGCAGATGGGCCAGGGATTTGATAGAGAATACCAGCCGAACGCTGCACTCACCACGTTGTATGCCGACCGCTATGCACAATATACGCGTACCGGCAGCTTTATTGAAAACCACGTAACAAGCGAATTCCCATGAGCAAATACGAAGCTATCAAACACGACGCCTATCGGCAGAACATGCGGTTGCCGCAGCTCGGCCTGGTTCAGTTTACCTTCGGCAATGCCAGTGTGGTGGATCATAAATCGGGTGTGTTTGCCATCAAGCCAAGCGGCGTTGCCTATACCGACCTGACCCCCGAGAAAATGGTTATCGTCGATTTAGAGGGAAAAATTATCGAAGGGGACTTGCGCCCTTCGTCTGATACCAAAACACACGCCGTGCTTTACAAACATTGGCCAACCATCGGTGGAATCGTTCACACACACTCCACCTACGCTACCGCGTGGGCGCAGAGCCAGCGCGACATCCCCATCTACGGAACCACCCATGCGGACCACCTCACAGCGGATATCCCCTGCGCGCCACCCATGGCCGATGAAATGATCGCCGGAAACTACGAGCACGAAACGGGATTCCAAATCCTTAACCATTTCGCCCAACACGGATTGGACTACAAGGAAATCGAAATGGTGCTCGTAGGGAACCACGCCCCCTTTACATGGGGCAAAACGGGCGAAAAGGCGGTCTACAACAGCGCCGTATTGGAATACGTTGCAAAAATGGCCCTACTTACCGAAGGCATCAATCCCAACGCACCACGGCTGAAAGACGCCCTCATCAAGAAACACTATGAACGTAAACATGGGCCAGACTCGTATTACGGGCAGTCTTAAGAGACGTTAGACAAGAGACATTAGACGCTAGACAAATAGCAACCATTAAATAACAAACAGCGAACAGCAAACTACATGATCGATATCAAAAATTTGGAAGTATGGTTTCTGACAGGGAGCCAACACCTTTATGGGGAAGAAACTTTAAAACAAGCCGCTGCGCATGCAGAAGAAATTGCACAATACTTGAACCACGCGCCAAAAATCCCTGTCATAATTGTTTTCAAACCGATTGTCAAAACATCGGAAGAAATCTATGCCGCCATCGCCGCAGCCAACCAAACGCCCGCCTGTATCGGCATCATCACCTGGATGCATACCTTCTCGCCCGGCAAAATGTGGATCAGGGGATTGAATATCCTTCAAAAACCTTTGCTGCACCTTCATACGCAGTACAATAGAGATATCCCATGGGATACCATCGACATGGATTTCATGAACCTCAACCAAAGCGCCCATGGCGACAGAGAGTTCGGCCACATTGTTTCCAAATTGCGCATTAACAGAAAGGTCGTTACCGGCCACTGGAAAGAAGCGGACGTAATTGACCAAATCAACATATGGGTGCGGGCAGCGGCGGCTTGGCACGACTGGCAAGGGGCACGGTTCGCCCGTTTCGGCGACAACATGCGCAACGTGGCGGTAACCGATGGCGACAAGGTAGATGCCGAAACGAAATTCGGATTTTCGGTAAATACTTACGCTGTAGGCGATTTAGTCGACGTGATCAACGCCGTCTCCGCCGTCCAGATCGATGCGCTCATCGAGGAATACGAACAGACCTATACCCTTGCGCCTGCCGTTAAAAAAGGAGGCGAAAAACATCGGCACGTGCGCGATGCCGCCCAAATCGAAATCGGGCTGCGCAAGTTCCTCGTCGACGGCGGATTCAAAGGGTTCTCCAACACCTTCGAAGACCTCCACGGGATGACACAATTACCCGGCATCGCCACGCAACGGCTTATGCAAGCAGGATTTGGCTACGCCGGCGAAGGCGATTGGAAAACGGCCGCCTTGGTACGTGCCGCTAAGGTGATGGCGGCCGGCATGCCCGGCGGAAATGCCTTCATGGAAGATTACACCTACCATTTCGACCCGACAAATACCTTGGTACTCGGCGCACACATGCTGGAGGTCGACCCTGCATTGGCAAATGGCAGACCATCTTTGGAAGTACACCCATTGGGCATCGGCGGAAAGGATGACCCTGCTCGGCTCGTCTTCGACGCCGCGGGAGGACCGGCATTGAATGCCAGCCTTGTCGATATGGGTAACCGATTCCGGCTTGTCGTCAACGATGTGGAAGCACGGGATCCGCAACACCAGCTGCCCAAACTTCCGGTAGCGCGCGTACTGTGGAAGCCGCTCCCGGACATGAAGACGGGGTGCTCGGCGTGGATCCATGCAGGGGGAGCACACCACACCGTGTATAGCCAGAACCTGTCAGCACAACATTTCCAAGATTTCGCCGCACTGGCCGATGTCGAATTGCTCCATATTGGTAAAGACACCCATTTGGCCGACTTCCTAAAGGAAATCCGTTGGAACGATCGCTACTATCATAACCATCATTAATGTTTAACTAAAAATTATAAACCGTTATGCAACTCCTTGAAACACTCGATTGGCTGGTCATAGGCCTCTATTTTCTTCTGGTAGCCGGTATCGCAATCTGGTCGATGCGGAAGCGAAACGATTCGGCACAGGATTATTTCCTCGCGGGCAAAAGCCTCGGTTGGTTCGTTATCGGCGCATCGATATTTGCGTCGAACATCGGCTCTGAGCACCTCGTCGGACTGGCGGGATCGGGCGCCACAGACGGAGTCGCCATGGCCCATTATGAGCTACATGCCTGGTGCTTGTTGATACTCGCGTGGGTACTGGTGCCTTTTTATATGCGCTCCAAGGTGTTTACCATGCCCGAGTTTCTGGAAAGGCGGTTTTCTCCCCGCGCACGGACGGTATTATCGGCCATTTCATTGGTGGCCTACATCCTCACCAAGCTTGCCGTAGGTGTCTACGCCGGCGGAATGGTATTTACCAGCCTGCTTCCCGAAGTCACTTTTTTGGGCTTCGACAGCTTTTGGGTCGGCTCCGTGCTGATTATTGTCCTTACTGGGCTGTACACCGTTGTTGGTGGCATGAAAGCCGTTGCCTACACCGAAGCGTTCCAAACCGTGGTATTGATTGTCGGTTCGGCACTGGTTACCATCCTCGGCCTGCAAGCTATGGGTGGCTGGTCGGAGCTGCGGGCCACCGTAGGCGACGATATGTTCGATCTCTGGAAGCCGTTGGTGCCCGATGGCGTAGAAGGTACATGGGCCCCGGTGAAAGAGAGCAGCAAAATGGCGTGGTACTTTAACGATAACTATCCGTGGATCGGCATGTTGTTCTGCGCACCCATTATCGGATTGTGGTATTGGACCACCGACCAATACATCGTGCAGCGGGTACTCGGCGCACCGAACGAGACCGAAGCCCGCCGGGGTTCCATTGCCGCAGCCTTTTTCAAGCTCTTCCCGGTATTCATATTCATCATCCCGGGTATCATTTGCTACGCCTTGGCAGTAAGTGGTAAATTACCCGTGCTTACCGAACAACTGATTGGCCCCGATGGGGAGATTATCCGCGACCAGGCACAGCAAGCTTTTCCGTTGATGGTAGCCCATGTGCTCCCCGTGGGCATCCGTGGCATTGTCGTGGCCGGATTACTGGCAGCCCTGATGAGTTCGCTTGCAGGCGCGTTCAACGCATCCTCTACCCTGTTCACCATCGACTTCTACTCGAAACTGCGCCCTAACGTATCGCAAAAAAGACTCGTATGGATAGGCCGGATTGCCACCGTAGCGATGATTATCATCGGCCTGCTGTGGATTCCGGTAATACGTGGCGGAAAGGGGCTGTATGATTACCTACAAGGCGTGCAAGCCTACCTGGCACCGCCCATTGCCGTGGTGTTCTTTGCTGGCATTTTCCATAAACGGCTGAATGCGCAGGGGTGTCTGGCCGCCCTCTATACCGGCTTCGCCCTGGGGTTACTAAGGCTGGCTATCGATACACCGGTCAAGCTCTCGGAAGGTTTTGCATATGCCGAGGGTTCGTTTTTCTGGATCCTGAACAATATGTTCTTCCAGTATTACAGTTTGGCGATTTTCCTAATCAGTCTGGCCGTTATGTTCGCCGTGAGCTACGCCACAGCACCGCCCGCTTATGAGAAAATAGCCGGGTTAACCTACGGTACCACCACCGATGAACAACGCAAAGAAACCCGTGCGAGCTGGAATAAGTGGGATGTCATTACATCTGTGATTGTGGTCGCACTGATCGTGGCGGCTTACGTATATTTCAGTGGTTAACTTTGTATTTATCCCCTCAAACGTTTACATTAGCTACATAAAAACCAACGATGAACAACAGACGTACATTCCTGAAGCAGGCCGGGATAGGCATGGCGGCGGCTTACCTGAGCCCTTCGCTCCTCTCCTGTTCGCCACAACGGAAATCAACGATGAGCTTAGCCGAAATCGGGCTACAGCTTTACACCCTACGCGACCAACTGACTGACGATGTAGCTTCCACACTCAGCCGGGTAGCCAAAATCGGTTATAACCACGTAGAAACATTCGGTCCGGAAATAACTGAAAATGGAAAGGTAACCTTCTGGGGACTAGACGTTCCAACACTATTGGCCCTCCTTACCGAAAACAAGTTGAAAACGCACAACGGCCATTATGACCTGGCAGAATTCCTCACACCGGGGAATGGTGACCAAGACGCGCTGAAAACCTATATTGATACCGCCGCCGCACTGGGTCAACACTACCTGGTGGCTCCCGTACCGCCCATCCTGTTGATTGATAAAATGACCGCCGATGATTACCGTTTCATGGCCGACCAGCTTAACATAGGTGGCGAAATAGCTGCTAAATCGGGGCTAAAGATCGGCTACCACAACCATTTCTGGGAGTTCCGTACGCTGGCTGATGGCAGCAGAGGACTGGATATCCTTATTGAAAATACCGACAAGGACCTCGTGGCTTTTGAACTAGACTTGTTCTGGAGCGAAAAATCCGGCACAGACAGTGCCGCGTATTTTGAAAAATACCCCGGCCGCTTCCCCCTTTGGCATATCAAAGACATGGACAAAAACAACTCGGAGACCATTATCGGTGGCAATTATGACACCAAGCCGTTCATGGAAATTGCCGAAAACATCACGTATGCAGAAGTTGGAACCGGCAGCATCGATTTCAAGAAGATTATGGCTGAAGAAGAAACCGCGGGGCTGCAATACGCCTTTGTAGAACAGGACTTCATCACGATAGACCCGTTTGAAAGCATCGCGGAAAGTTACCATTATGTTAAAAACGAATTGCTGGCGTTATAGCCGGTGGTTTTTTCATACGAATTGCCGCTTTGGATAGTTCCGAATCGATTCGTACCTTTGGATTAACACGTATAAGCGACTATACCATATTTCAATAATAATGTGCAAGGTATCCATACCCGCCGGGGGCTTTTCTAGCCCCTTGTTCGCAATGAGTCCATAATGACTCCATAATCAATCCATAATGAGACCATTGATATCAATAGTTTTATGGACACATTACAGACTATTCATGAAATCAGTGGAGAGACATAGTGAAGACGGAGTGAGCCCGTTACGGAAGGGGTGTACATCGGTATGAATAAAATTTGATGACGGTTAAGCTGAGGGCTGGCGACGACATGAAGGTAATCTAATGGAATAGAAAAGCAAAAATTTAACCAATTAAATCATCTCCTATGGCTTTACGCGACAAAAACGGGAAAATCCGGGGTAAAATCGACAACATCGTCTACCGGGGTTACAAAGACAAGCAAATTATGCAAATCGCGCCCAACCGGGTGAAGCAAACGTTGGCCACCAAATGGAGTGCTTTGGAATTTGGTTTGGCCGCCGTGCGCGCCAAGGCAATGCGCAATGTCTTCCACAATGTTTATGAAGAATACGACGGCAATATGGTACGTCGGCTTACGGCCACCATCGCAGCATGCATACGTACCTCCGATAAGGAACCCGGTGAGCGCGACTTGCATGATGCTGATCTCGGCCAACTGAAAGGATTTGTATTCAACACGGAGGCGCCATTCGAAGAACTCGTGGCCGTGAGTCCGACACTAGATGTGGCGCCCAACGGCACGATCCACTTCCAACTACCGCCGTTCAGCCCGATGAATGACGTGGTATACCCGCCTAATCTCCTCCGGCCAATGGGTACATTCGGCGTTTATGCCGTCGCTTTTAACTTTAACGAAAACCTAGTACAAATAATCGACTACGCCGGCTTCGATGTGGCGGAAGATGACGAAGGGCCCCAATCAATCGGTTGGACTTGCGCGAAGGCATTGCCAAAAGGTTACATCGTCCTCGTATTGGTCTGCCTAAGGTATTTTTCGCTGAACTGGCTAAATAAACGGGTACAGACAACGAGCAAAGATTACTATCCGACCATCGTCCTCGACGCCTTCCACGTAACCGATGAAATGGCCACGCTGGGAATCGAAGACGGCCTTGAAGCCCCTTCACAAAATAATTTGTCGGGATTGGAAAAACGCTCCGCCGACAACATCAAGCAAGCTATCGAAAAACTGAAAGCAAAAGTGGCTAAAAAATAGCTTACCTAAACTGATAAACGGTTTTTGTCGTATACGCTTCCCCCGGTTCCAATACCGTAGAAGGAAAATCCGGCCTATTCGGTGCATCGGGAAAATGCTGGGTTTCTAAGCAAAATGCGGAGCGGTAGCCGTATATTTTTCCGCCCTTGGCTTGCTCTACGTTGTCCATAAAGTTGCCGCTGTAGAACTGCAACCCGGGCTCTTCTGTCAGGATGTCCATCACAATGCCCGTTTTCGGGCTTTCTACCGTAGCCACCAACTGCAAACCGGGGTCTTTCTTCAACACGAAGTTATGGTCATATCCCCCACCGAGCAACAGCTGCCCATCCGCGGTGTCGATCCGCGCACCGATGGCCGTGGATTGGCGGAAATCGAAAGGAGTGCCATCCACGGGCATAACTTCACCAGTGGGGATGAGCGTCTCGTCTACCGGCGTATATCCATCGGCGCGGATGGTCAACAGGTGATCCAGAATGGTGCTGTCCCCTTCCCCATTCAAGTTGAAATAGGCGTGGTTGGTCAAATTCACCACCGTAGCTTTATCAGTCGTTGCATGGTAGGCAATCTCCAGCCCGTTGGCGGACGTAACCGTATACGTCACGGTCGCGGTTAGCTTCCCCGGGTAGCCTGCGTCACCATCGGGCGATAGGTATTGCAACTCAAGGCTACTATCGGTCACATGCTTCACCTCCCAAACTTTCGAAAAGAACCCGTTTGTGCCCCCATGCAGTGAATTTGGCCCATTATTGATTTCCAACTGGTAGGATTGGCCGTCCAACTCAAACTGTCCCTTGGCGATGCGGTTGCCGTACCTGCCCACGACCGCGCCGTAAAACCCATCACCCGGCTTCCGGTAAGCAGACAAATCTTTATAACCCAATACAACGTCCACCAACGTTCCGTTTTGGTCAGGCACATGCAAGCTCACCACACGGGCACCGTAATTAGTAATCGCAGCCACGACCTCGCCATTGGTCAACGTATACAGTTTAACGGAATCATCGCCTATTTCCGCTTGGAAATCAGCCGGAGATACGGTCAAAACGGATGACATATCGGCAACTGACGACTGTTCATGTGGTGGATTACAGGCCCACACGCCCGTAGCGGCCAGGGCAACAGCGATTGATTTGCTAGCTTTTGTTATCATTGTCGTAAAATTAGGTTTAATAACACTACCACGCAAACTTAAATAAAGTATTGATACTTAGTTTAATTTTTTCGGCATCAATAAAATCGCTGCGCTAAGTGTTCAAAGCATGCATCCAGCGAAGCAAATCCGGTCAAAATACGGGTACAATCAGCCAATTTCTAACCAACCGATTGAAAGCGTCTTATTTACATTTGTTTAAATTAGCAACATCGGCACCATGCGTATACCAACGATTACCCTCCTGTTTATGGCTGCGGTGGCCCTATCACGAAGCTTTGCGCAATCGCCGTGGGAGCGCATTGCCCAGCGCCCGTCTACGCTGGGTCTGGCCGACGGTACCACGGAATGGGCCATCCCCCCGTTTTCACTGCAACTCGTCAATGCGTCGCAAACCGTGGCCGGTCTCTCGCCAATGGCTGACACGGCATTCGATTATACACCGGATGAATGGCTGGAAGCTCGGGCAAAAGACGGGCTATACCACTTGGGCGACCTCAACTTCCGTATGCGGTCTGCCAAAGATACGGCTTGGCGCTCCTTTTCCACCGCTGCCAAGCGGATGCCTGTGACTCCCCTGGCGGCATCGGGACATATCTTGGCGGCTGCCGACCTCGCGCCCACGCTGCCTGCAGACGTACCGTTGGCAGTTAAGCGATACTGGCAATCCGTAGATGGCAACCTCGTGCTCCGCTTTGAACTAACCAATAAAACGGCCGCTCCGCTCGAAATCGGGGCACTGGGTATCCCCATGATATTTAACAATATCCTGCAAGACAAACACCTGGATGAAGCGCATACCGACAACGTATTCTTTGATCCCTATATCGGTCAAGATGCCGGGTATCTACAAGTGAGCAGACTGCATGGCGAGGGCCCGGTGCTACTGGTACTTCCGCAAGAAAACGCCGCATTCGAAGCCTACCGCCCGCTGAATGACGACCCTACGCCCCGCAGCATCGTGTTCGAAGGATTCCATGAATGGATGATACACAGCAAAGCCTACGCGGAAACGGAATGGAAGAGCGTGGAGCAATGGAACGAACCCACTTCGTCAGTCCTCCAGCCGGACGAAACCACGTCAATAGCACTCCGGTTTGTCATGGCCCCCGATATCCGCCAAATTGAAGAAACGTTGGTCAAACAAAACCGTCCGGTGGCTGTAGGTATACCAGGTTATGTAGTACCTCAAAATGTCCCGGCCAAATTATATATCAACTACGCCACTGATATAAAATCTATTGAATCTTATCCGGCCAATGCCCTTGAAATTACGAGTGGCAATCCAACGGAACATGGCTGGAAAACCTACGAAATCGCCGGAAAGCAATGGGGTAGGGCGCGGCTGACCGTTACGTACGCCGACGGGCTGCAGCAGACGATCAATTACAAAGTCATCAAACCCGAAAAAGAAGCAGTGGCCGATCTCGGGCATTTCCTCACCACCGAACAGTGGTATGAAAACGAAAGCGACCCTTTCGGCCGTTCACCCTCGGTCATCAACTACGACTACGAGACCAAACGACTCCTTACGGAGGAATCGCGCGCATGGTTTGCCGGGCTTAGTGACGAGGCCGGTGCGGGCAGTTGGCTGGCAGCCATCATGAAACAGGTGCTCCGTCCAAACAAAACGGAGGTCGACAAATTGAAACGCTTCGTAAACGAAACCCTTTGGGGCGGCATCCAGTATAATGACGGCGACTTGGAATATGCGGTAAAAAAGAGCTTGTTCTATTACGAGCCCGATTCGATGCCGGCCGGAACCTACAGCGACAGCATCAGTTACCGCGGCTGGGCAGCATGGTCGAAAAAAGAGGCCAACAGCCCCGGCCGCTCCTATAACTACCCGCATGTTACGGCAGCTCATTGGGTGATGTACCGGCTGGCGCGGAACTACGTGGGTTTGGTGACAGAAATACCGTGGCAGACATCGCTAGAACGGGCCTACCACACAGCTATGGCCATGGTGAAACATGCGCCCCACTATGCCCAATTCGGCCAGATGGAAGGATCTATATTTCTTTTGGTACTCACCGACCTAAAAAATGAGGGGCTTACCGAGATGGCCGACCAGTTGGAAGTGGCCATGCGGAAACGGGCCGAACATTGGCACACATTGGCCTACCCGTTCGGCAGCGAGATGCCGTGGGATTCCACGGGACAGGAAGAGGTTTACGTGTGGTCGCGATACTTCGGGTTTGATGAAAAAGCCATGATAACATTACACGCTATCCTCGCCTATATGCCCACCGTACCACATTGGGGGTATAATGGTAGCGCCCGTCGTTATTGGGATTTCGTATACGGTGGTAAACTGTCGCGCATCGAGCGGCAATTACACCACTACGGATCGGCGCTGAATGCCATCCCCGTACTTACCCACTACCGGGACCATCCCGACGATTTCTACCTGCTCCGCGTTGGCCATGCCGGGGCCATGGGCGCATTGGCCAATATCACTGCCGATGGATTCGGCCCCGCCGCATTCCATTCGTATCCGTCTACCTTGGCTAATGACGGCTATGCGGGCGATTATGGCTGTGGGTTCTATGGTTACGCCGTCAATTCTGGCACCTACGTGATCAAGCACCCGGAATTCGGTTGGGTCGCATTCAGTGGGTTGGTTGAACAGGATGGGGATTGGGTGGCCACTACCGTAACCACTGCCTCGCAGGGCCGGGTTTTCGTCGCCCCCATCGGCCTATGGATCACGGCAGACGCCGGCCGAATAGACCGCGTTGCATATAACGAAGCGACCGGCGAAGTGCGCATTACATTAGCGCCAAGCGATCCTTATGCCCGCACAGCTTACCTCCGGCTTGAGCAGCCTTCGGTACCTGCCAGCCAATACGTGTTGGCTGGTTATAGCAAAAATGAGCAGGGGCAGATTACCGTGCCGCTCAAAAGCAGCCAACAAACCTTATCGCTCACGATCTCCACACGAGCCGAATAGGCGCGACACGAAAAAGCCATTGGACATTCGGGCCCAATGGCTTCATTATTAATTAACTGTAACCTTGCAACGGCTATTTCGTCACCTTCATCACGCCATGCATGATGCGCCAATGGCCGGGGAAGGTACACACATACGGGTAATCGCCTGGCGTATCGGGTACCGTCAGCGTTAATTCGTAGCGCTCTTCGGGATTGACCAGCGGCATGCTGAACAACACGTCCGGCGTTGCGGGAATGTATTGCATTTCGACCCCATTGGGCTGTTTGGCGAGAGCATCGGCGGCTTCGCCTACTTTCTCTAAGCTACCCGGCTTCAATATCAAGAGGTTGTGTTGCATGTGATCGGGATTTTCAAAGATGATCTTCAGCGTCTGTCCCGCCTTGGCGGTGAAATTGGTCACGTCGTATTTCATCTCGCCGATAACGGCCTTGATGGTGATGGTATTGTCAGCCACGACCGTTTCACCTTCGCTAGCTGCATGCAGGTTGACCACAACAAGCCGGGTATTCGCCAAGTCCCCGGTGAAATGGAAGTCGTCGGGGTAGTCGCCCACGTTGGGAAGCAGGTCTTCCCTGCCCCATTGCCGCCGTCGATTATGACCGACCCGGATAACCCCTTCGGGCACCTTCGGGAATAATCCTGAGACTTGGCCTTCGGCAACCTCCTGCCCATCGATAGACAGGGCCATTTTCCCACCAGTAAGCAACGATGCCTTCACCTTAAATGCATTGGGCAAATCACCTGCCGATTGGATGATTGTCTTGCGCCCGTTTTGGTTCACTTGGAAGTTCACCTTGCCGTCCTTCATATAAACGGCGTACCCGTTTCTGGCGTCCCCGTGCGAAACGAGCACGCCCTCAACCAATACACGCCGCATTTCCGGTGGCGTTACGTCGGCAACAAAACTGATCTCCTGATTCGAGAAATCGGGGATTTGACGGCCCCCAACCGTTCCGCCGCGGTCCGTACCCAGCGGAAGTACTGTCATGCTTTTACCGGCAAAGATCCGCTCAGCCAACGAACCGTCGGTATTCGAGAGGTCGGGGTGACCGATTTGCTGGTGATATTCACCCATGAACGCTTGCCGATGCACCGCGCCGGCAATGAGCAGGGCATGTGAAATCCATTTATCCTGGATGTTTTCAGGTTGCTGCACGGCTTCGAAAATCGCTTTCCCAATCTCGACCGCTGGTGCAGCATCCGAAAGTGCTAAAAACGCGGCCAGGCGCACACGTAGGTCTGCGTCTTTGGTCGCGCCAGACGTAATCAGTTGCTGCACTACGCCGTTATGGTTGATAGGGAGTGTCTGTACTGCAGCCCGCCGCACACCGGCAGCAGGATGCTGCAAGGCATCCAACACCACTTTCAGGCTTTCTTCGTTGCTGCCATCCAACAGCCCCAACCCGTGCAACGTCCATATCGCATGTACGGCCGGGCCATTCGTTTTCACTTCGTCCAGCGATTCATCACGGATTAGCGCATAGAGATTGTCTGCCACTTCGGTGTCGCCCGACTCGACCAGCAACCGCTGGGCTGTAAGCCGCCAGAACATGTTATCGTTCTCCAGTGCATCGACCAATGTGCCTGAGCGATCTGGGTTTAACTTCACCGGTTTATACCGTCCGGCATCTTCATGGACCAACCGGTAGATGCGTCCCTTGGTATTATCGCGCAGTGGGTCTATATAAGCGTTCCCCTCCCCGTTTTCAAAGCCGTCCGGCGTGGGATTGTGCTGGATGATGAAATTGTACCAGTCCAATATCCAAAGCGCCCCGTCGGGGCCTACTTTGGCTGCAACCGGACCGAACCAATTGTCAGCGCTCGCCACCATGTTCCAACCGTCGCCTTTTTCCTTAAATCCGGCTCCCACCTGCTCCAGCACATGGCGGTGCACTAATCTGCCGGTAGGTTCCGAGATGAACGCTACCCGGTTCCAGTATTCCTGTGGAAACGCCCGTGCGGTATACAAGGCATGCCCCGCCGCGGCGGTAAATCCACCATGCACGTCCACCTGCCTCAACTCCTTGGTAAGCACATGCATGCCATAATGCCCATCGATCTTTTCGATGCCCCGCTCGCGAAGGTTCGCCTTTTCGTAATACCGTGCCGGAATTGCAAAAAAGTCGCTATGCTCATTGTTGGCGGTGGATATGAACACATCAAATTCTTCTGAAAAACCTAGCCCCCAAGTGTTATTGGTGGTATTGCCCAAAAATTCGAGGTGCTTCGCATCGGAATCGAACTGGTATACCCCTGAGCCGAACTTGTAAGGCTGGCCGCCAACGGTGCCTTCAAATCCCGAATAACCCACGGTTCCCCATATCTTGTTGTCCAATCCGTACTGCAGGTGCGATGGGCCGGCGTGTGTATCAAACGTACCCCAACCATCGATCAGCACTTCCCGCACGTCCGCCTTATCGTCGCCATCGGTGTCTTTGAGGAACAGGAATTCGGGCGCTTGCGCAACGATGATACCACCATTGGCAAAGGTGAACGACGTCGGGATGTTCAACCCTTCCGCGAACACCGTGAATTTATCAGCTTTGCCATCGCCGTCGGTATCCTCACAGATGGTGACACGATCATCTCCCTCGCTATTATCATTCCGCACCGTATTGGGGTAATCAACCGTTTCCACAATCCACAACCTTCCCTTCTCGTCCCACTCCATGGCAATAGGTTTCCTGATATCGGGCTCGCTGGCAAAAAGTTCCAGTTTAAAGCCAACGGGCACCTGGATCAGCGTTTGCGATTCTTCGGCACTGAGCGGCAGTTGATAGCGTGGTGGCGGATCACGGCGTTCGTAATTCGGCATGCGACCTTCCTCATACTGTGGTTGGGCAATCGTATAGGCGTCCATCTTTTCCACCGCTTCGTCGCCGACCGCCCAACGGATACCGCTCTTAACCAACTGGAGGAACCCCGGATTGCGGAACGTACGCTCGTCATGGCCAAAGGCGGTATAAAACACCCGGCCTTCCCCATATTCCTTCACCCACGTGTAGGGCTCACGGCCCGCACTGTCTACCCGTTCCATCAGCACCTCGATATCATCAGCGATATGGTCGTGTACATAGGTTTCGTCCCATTCGGTCTCAAACGGGGTGACACCCGCCATAGCCGGGTGATCGGGCTTCACGATTTCCGCCGAAAATGTGCCGCCGCTGTGGCTTTTGAATTGCCCGCCGATCAGTGCCACAACTTCCGGTGAATTGCGGAAGCAATAAGAAGCCGAGTGCAACGGGATAAACCCTTTGCCCGAGGCGACATAATCCAACAGGGCCTTTTCCTGGGCTGGGCTGATGGAATCATGGTTGGCATACAGGATCAGTCCATCGTATCGCTGGAGATCCTGACGTGTCAAATCTTCTGGATCTACCGAGTAGGTAATGTTCATCCCGTCGGGGAAATACTCCTGCGCCAAGATACCGGCCAACAGCTCGGAGTCGTGGTGCTTGCTGGCATGGCCAAGAAAAAACAGTTCCAGCCGTCGTGGCCCATCATCGCTACGCTGGCCCCCGCAGCCCAAAAAGAACAGCGGTAACGCGGACAGCATGAGTAGTTTAATTAGTCTTTCCATTTTATTGTTTAAACGACGTTTATTGATTTATAACTATACATTCCTCGGTTAGCAAGGTGGGCTTCTTAGCCCGCCACTTGTGGCGGGCCGTTATCGACCCGCCAAAGTGAAGTCCGGCAAGGGTATAAGTTCACCGCCCTTCAGTGCCGATTCATGCGCCAAGATACCCACGCAGGTGATATTTGCCGACTGCCGCACATTGGGGAAAGGCTGGCGGCCCTCTGTCAATGCACTGACGAATTCATGAACCAAATGCGGGTGTGACCCGCCATGCCCTGCTCCTTGCGTAAAGGACAGGTGTTGGTTGTCGTCTTCGTCATAGACCCCACCTGTTGTAAAATGTTGGATGGGTGCCGGCAGCAAATGCGCATAATCAGGGCATGTTACCTCCTCGGGAATTTCATGTTCTTCTTTCTTAGCCGTATGAACCACGAGGGGCTTTCCTTCAATCAACGGCCATTCTACCGCTTTTTTGGAGCCGTACACTTCAAAGCTCTCCCGGTATTGTCGCGCCGTATCAAATAACGACCGGTAAACATGTGCACTCAAATCCGAATCCCGGAACTTGATATGCGCCGTCTCCACGGCAAAGGTAGAGCCATAATGGTGATGCAATTCTTCGCGAATCGTTCCGGACCCGAAGCACGACACGTATTCAGCCTCACTGCGTGTAAGTCCGAGTACAGGGCCTACACAATGTGTCGCATAGTGCATGGGTGGCAAACCCGGCCAATAATTCGGCCATCCATCCATGTCTTGTTGGTGGCTGGCTTTGAGGAACTGGATTTTCCCCAACTCGCCTTTTTCGTACAGCTCTTTCATGAACAGGAACTCACGGGCATAGACCACGGTTTCCATCATCATATAAGTCAGGCCCGTTTCTTCCACAGCTTCCACCAGCTGCCGGCATTCTTCCACCGTTGTGGCCATGGGTACCGTGCAGGCCACGTGTTTGCCCGCCCGCAATGCTTTGAGCGACTGCTCCGCATGGTTGGGTATCGGGGTATTGATATGCACCGCATCGACCTGATCGTCTTTCAGTAGCTCGTCATAATCGCGATACCGCTTTTCAATACCGAAAGCGTCGCCGATTTTATTCAGACTTTCTTCATTGCGTTGGCAGATGGCATACATATGAGCATCGGGATGCTGTTGGTAAATGGGAATAAACTCGGCCCCGAAGCCCAAGCCGACAATGGCCACATTGATTGGTTTTTTGCTCATGCTTTTTACTTTTCTATTTTTTTGCTGTTTGATTTTGCTTTTTATTTTGCTATTTGCCCTTTCCGACCTCGATACACTGGTCGGAGGGTATTCACAGTCAATTTCCTATGCTCTCCACTTCTTCAAAAATTCGTGTCCATCGCGTGCGAACGCATCCTGGCTTTCCGCGAGGTTTCTCCAGATGCACACCGCCGCCGCCAGCTCCTTATTCGCCGGTGTGAAGCTCTCGATCGACACCACCCCTTGATAGCCGATAGCCTCCAGTGCCCGCCGGTAGGCATCCCAACTGGCATTGCCTGTACCTGGTGTACCCCGATAGTTTTCGGATACCTGTACATGGATCAGCTTGTCGCCCGATTTGATGATGGCGGCTTCGGGGTCCGGTTCCTCGATGTTCATGTGGAACATATCGAGGCATATTTTTGCGGCAGGGTGATTGATATCGCCAATGAGGCGAAGCAAGTCATCCACGTTGTTGATCAAGTCCGACTCAAAACGATTCAACGGTTCCAGCGCGATTTCCAGCCCCCTGCTGGCGGCACTTTCACAAACGTTTTGCAGGTTGGCCACCGCTCGCCCCCACTCAATGGTCCGCTGTTCGGGTGCAACCATCCGGGCCTTCCCTACGGCTGAGTACATGGGTCCGGCAAAAAAGCGGGATCCCAAGGCACCGGCGATGTCGAGGCACGCTTCGATATAATCCAGGCCGGTTTGTTGCAGTTGCCTATCGTCGCTCGTCAAATCCCTGGTAG
>CAZTJY010000044.1:0-28193 GCA_964613725.1 uncultured Parapedobacter sp.
CACCACGGACAACATCCGGCGTAAACGGCACCTATACTTCATCGGGGGCGCCTTGTTCAATGTGGGCAAGGGACTTGACTTTCGCCCAAGTTTGCTGGTCAAGGAGGACTTCAAGGGTCCGACGAGCCTAGATGTGAACGCGATGTTCATCTTCGGACAGCGGTTCTGGCTTGGTGCCGGGTGGCGGACGGGTGTGACGGTCTTCGAGCGGGAGTACAACCGGGTGAGCGGTAAAAACTTGAGCGGCCGCAACTCGTTTTCTGCGATTACGCAGATTTACCTGACGGAAGCGCTGCGTGTGGGTTATTCCTACGACCACATCGTTAGCCAGCTGAGCAGCGTCCAGAACGGTTCGCACGAGATTACGCTGGGGATTACCTTCGGCCGCAAGGAGCAGCGGGTACTCAGCCCACGGTTTTTTTAGGGGAGACATTAGATAACAAACTAACACTATGAGATACGGGTTACAACCATTTTTTCTAATCGCGGTGCTGTTCTGCATGGGCGGGACTGCCTTTTCACAGGAACAGCCGAGTCTGCGCGACCGTGCAGACGAGTTATACCGACGTTATGAATATGCGAATGCGGCCAAGCTGTACACGAAACTGGTGGATACGCGTAAGCCACGGCTTCAGGACTTGGAACGGCTTGCCGAAAGCTACTGGCGGATGAATGATTACGAGTCGGCAGAGAACTGGTATGCACGGGTTGTGCAGCGTGAAGAGGCATCGGCCGATAACCTGCTTATTTACGGGCAGGTGCTCAAGGTGAACGGGAAGTATGCCGAAGCAAAACGGCAACTAGAGGCCTACGCAACCCGGACGGGGGATCCGTCGTCCGTGGCGCAGCAGATTGCCGGCTGCGATTCGGCACTGCGCTGGATGGCCGCACCTACATTACATAGGCTGCGCAACGAGACCGCGGTAAATACTCCCAACTCGGAGTTTTCCGTTTTCCCGTCGGATGGCGAAGTGTACTATGCCGGCGAGCCCGCGAACACAGCCCCGACCAATACGTATGGGTGGACGGGAAACGCCTTTTTGCGGATTTACACCGCCCCCTTGTCGGCCGTCGGGACACTTGGCACCCCCACGTTGGCAGCCGACGAAATCAATGATGCGAAATACCATGTCGGGCCGGTAGCGGCTGGGGAGGGAGGTAATTCCCTGTATGTAACGCGTACGCACACAAGCAAGGATGTGGCATTGCAGAAAGAGGCGGGAAGCCGCTACCGGACCAACACATTGGAATTGTACATTTACCGGAAAACGGATGGCGCCTGGGTGGGCGAGCCCTTCGCTTATAACGATGTGAAGGCCTATTCAGTGGGGCACGCAGCCTTATCGCTCGATGAAAACGTGCTGTATTTCGTGAGTGATATGCCCGGCGGCCAAGGCGGAACGGATATCTGGTACAGCGAGCGGCAGGCCGACAACTCATGGGGTGCTCCAGTCAATGCCGGACCTACTATAAATACCGTCGGCGATGAACTGTTCCCCAACATCGCGCCCGACGGGACGCTTTATTATTCCACGGATGGCCTGGCTGGCATGGGTGGGCTGGACGTATTCAAATCCATAGGTAGTAAATCACAATGGAGTACGCCGGAAAACCTGCGATATCCGGTCAATAGCGCGGCCGATGATTTTGCCTACCTGGTTTACGATGAAGATGAAACCGGTTACCGGGGATTCCTGTCGTCAGACCGCCGTGGCGGCAAGGGCGGTGATGATATCTATTCGTTTTCATATGAAAAGCCGCAGATCATCATCATCCTGAAAGGTACCACATCGGACAAAGCGACTGGTGAACGGCTGCCGGCCGCGTCGGTGACGCTATATGATGGCGCACGCGAAATCGTTGCCAAAAAAAGCAGCAGCGGGACGGGTACGTTCGAGTTCGTGCTCGATCGTAATCAAGATTATACTGTGCTGGGCCAAAAAGCGGGTTACCATGCCGATTCGGCTAAGGTAAGCACACAGGGTATCACAAGATCAGACACACTGGAAGTGGCGTTGCTATTGGAACCCGTATTCCAGGTAGGGCAGACGTTCGAATTGGAGAACATCTACTACGATTTCGACAAGCACAACATCCGTCCAGATGCGGCAGCGATACTCGACGAACTGGTGCGGACGCTGCGTGACAACCCGACGTTGAAGATCGAACTGTCGAGCCATACGGACAGCCGTGGCAGCGACCGCTACAACGAGGCCCTGTCGCAGCGCCGGGCGCAATCAGCGGTAGATTACCTGGTGTCAAGAGGCATTGCCCGCGACCGGATGGAGGCCAAAGGGTATGGCGAGACACGGTTGGTGAACCGCTGCGCTGACGGCGTTCCATGTTCGCGCGCCGAGCACCAAGCCAACAGGCGGACGGAGGTTACCGTATTGGCCTACTAGCCTTTGAAGGAATTCAATCGACCTGGAACCCATAAGGGCAGCTGATAAAGCTGCCCTTTTTCACTTCAAAATCCTTCGGATTTTGTTCGATTTTTTAATCAGTTTATAAAAAGCTTCGTAATCCTCGTCACGAAGCACGTCATGCACATGCTGCAATTGGTTGATGTGTTCTTGAAGTACCTCCAGCACATTTTCGCGATTCTGCATGAAAATGGGTGTCCACATATCCGGTGAGCTTTTGGCAAGCCGCACCGTGGATTCGAAGCCAGATCCGGCCAGTTCGAAGATCCTACCCTGTGCCCGCTCCTTTTCCAGAACGGTAAGTGCCAATGCAAATGAGGTAATGTGTGAAATATGTGAAACATAAGCCGTATGAACATCGTGTTCATGCGCACTCATAAAAGTCGTCTGCATGTCCAGCTGTTCTGCGATCATATCCACGGTCTCAAAGGCGTCTTCGTCACTATTCATGGCGTCCACATACACCATCATCTTACCGGCAAATAGATTCGGTATGGCAGCCTCTGGCCCGGAGTACTCGGTGCCGGCCATGGGGTGTGCGGCTACAACGCGACCCCGCTTCGGATGGTTTGCAATGGCTTGGAGAATACGTTCTTTGGTAGACCCCATATCAATAACCACTTGATCAGTGACTTGATCCAGCAAACCGGGAAGCATCTTAAGGATGGCGTCCACTGGAACGGTAAGAATGATCACTCCACACGCTTTCACGGCGTCGTCCAACGTCATCCCTTCATCAATCAGGCCTAATTGAACGGCCTTTTTGAGATTGGCTTCGCTCTTGTCCACACCGATTATGCGTGTCGCAATTTTCTTTTCTTTTAGGGTGATGGCGATGGATCCTCCGATGAGCCCTACGCCAACTATGGCTATTTTCATTACTATTACGTGCTTTTTTTATAGATTGCTATCCGCTTTTACCTGCAAACGTACTACACGGTCGTACGCTTCGTCCAGCGCCTCAGGCGTGGCACATAGGCTCACCCGGATGTACTTGTCCCCGCCGTCCCCGAAAATACCGCCAGGGGTAATGAAGACACGCGAGTGCTGTAAAACACTGTCACTCAAAACGTATCCGTCGGAATAGGAGGCTGGAATTCTTGCCCATACGAACAACCCCACTTGCTTACGACTGTACTCACATTCCAGTGCATCTAAAAGGCGGTATACCTTTTCTCGCCTGTTTCTGTAATTGGTGTTTAGCTCGTCGTACCAATCACGTCCGAGCGATAGTGCTTTGGCTGCGGCCATTTGTACAGGTAGGAACATCCCCGAATCCATGTTACTCTTAAACCGGATAATCTCTTGGATGCGGACCTCGGCTCCAACCAACATGCCTACGCGCCAGCCAGCCATGTTTGACGACTTGCTCAACGAATTGAGTTCGATCGCAACATCCATCGCGCCCTCGGTAGCGAGTAGGCTTTGTGGATGCTCGTTCAGGATGAAGCTGTAGGGATTGTCGTGGCATAGCAGGATATGGTGTTCTTTCGCGAAGGCAACCACTTCGGTGAAAAAGGCGGCCGTCGCAGATGTTCCCGTGGGCATATGGGGGTAATTCAACCACATCAATTTCACCCTGCTAAGGTCGCGCTTGGCCAATTCATCGAGATTGGGGAACCATCCTTGCTTTTCCTCCAACGGATAAGGTATGCCGGTGGCGCCGCTAAGACGGACCGCAGCCGCATAGGCAGGATACCCGGGATTGGGAAATAGCGCTTCGTCGCCCTCCTGTAGGTAGGTCATGCACACATGTACAATACCTTCTTTCGAACCGATTAAGGGAAGTACGTGGGCGTTGGGGTCTAAGGTGACGCCATACCAATTGCCATACCAGTCGGCAATAGCCTGCCGGAGTGGCAATATGCCTTTGTAATTTTGGTAAGCATGGGTGTCCGATTGTGAAGCATACGTGCAAAGGGCTTCTACAACAGCGGGGTGGGGCGGCAAGTCGGGACTGCCGATGCCCAAATTGATTACTTTTTCACCCGTCTGGTTCAATGCCTCAATTTCACGTAGTTTTCTTGAAAAATAATACTCTTCGGTATGTTGTAGCCGTTTGGCAACCTGTAACTGCATTTTTTTACGTTTAGGCGACTAAATTAAGCAAAACCATCCAATAATTGCGATTGCAATTTTCGGCTGCCCTTTCTTTTTTTGGTAGCTTTGCAGCTTGTTTGATTCTTGATGAAGATATATTTCCGATTACTATCATATGCCAAACCCCTAGGGAAATTTGCTATTCCCTATGCGGCCACGACGTTGTTGAGCGTGCTCTTCGCCACCCTTAATCTCGCGCTGATCATCCCGTTGCTGCACACATTATTCAACGACGATGGTGGGGGCGATGTCACCCAGCCCGATAATTGGTTTGATATCGTGGCATACTTCAAGTACTATGCAACGGAGGCCATCACGGTTTACGGGGCCTACGGCGCCTTGCAACGGGTATGCGTCGTGATTATCGGCTCGGTGTTCCTAGCCAACCTGTTTCGTTATCTTTCGCAGCGGATCATGGAAAACCTGCGTATCCACACGCTGCTCAACCTACGCCGGACGGTATTCGATAACGTTATGGACTTGCATGTCGGTTATTTCAATAACCAACGTAAAGGCGATATCATTTCCAAGATTGCTTCCGATGTGCAGGTGGTTCAGTTTTCTGTAACAGCTACCTTACAGGTATTGTTCAAGGAACCCCTTACGCTCGTTTTTTATATCATTGCGCTATTTCTGATTTCAGCAAAACTGACCTTGTTTTCGGTACTGGTTATCCCACTGTCCGCCTTTATCATTTCGCGTATCGTCAAGCGGCTCAAAGCGCAGGCCACCCAGGCACAGCAAGTCTACGGCAACATGATCAGCTACCTCGACGAGGCGCTATCAGGCGTGAAAATCATCAAGGCGTTCAACGCAACGCAATTTATCAAAGACCGCTTCCATAACGAGAATATTCGCTTTTCGAAAATAAGCCGACGGATGGTCCGGCGGCAACAGCTGGGCTCACCGGTTTCCGAATTATTAGGGGTGACCATGGTTGCCATTGTGTTGCTTTATGGAGGTAACCTCGTGCTAACGGGCTCCGGTGAACTTCCCGCCGAAGCGTTCATCACCTATATCGCTATTTTCTCACAGGTTATGCGCCCGGCTAAAGCGCTTACGGATGCCTTCAGTAACATCAATTCGGGAATAGCTGCCGGGGAACGGGTGCTGGAGTTGATCGATGAAAAAAACGCATTACCTGAAATAACGGATGCGCGACCTATAAAAACATTCAATGAAAACATTCGACTTCGAGACGTCGACTTTTCGTATGGTGAGCGCAACGTGCTTACCCAAATTAACGTAGAGATACCTAAGGGACAGACCGTGGCATTGGTTGGTCCTTCCGGCGGTGGGAAATCTACACTCATGGATTTGATTCCACGGTTCATGGATGTGGACGGTGGCGAGTTGTTGGTGGATGGTGTCAATGTTAAAGATCTTGTAACAGATGATCTTCGGGCACTTATCGGCTTGGTTAACCAAGATTCCTTTTTGTTCAACGATACCATATTCAATAACATTGCCTTTTCCTCAACCAACGTGTCCAAGGAAGACGTAATCGCGGCAGCCAAGATTGCCAATGCGCACGAGTTTATCCTGGAGACGGAACACGGGTACGAGACACGTATTGGCGACCGAGGTGTGCGGCTTTCGGGTGGTCAGCGCCAGCGGATCTGCATTGCTCGAGCGGTTTTGAAAAATCCGCCGATTTTGTTGCTCGACGAAGCCACGTCTGCCCTAGATACCGAATCGGAAAAATTGGTACAGGAAGCATTGGCAAAACTGATGGAAAATCGCACCACCTTGGTTATTGCCCATCGATTGAGCACCATTCAGAATGCCGATAAAATCGTCGTGCTTGAAGCGGGGAGCATCGTGGAAGAAGGTAATCATCAGCAATTGCTGGCCAACGATGGCCTTTACAAACGGCTGATAGAAATGCAGCAGTTTGGGGAGTAGGCACTGCCATTGTATATAAAGGCAAAATTTGTTAAATTTGCTCTCATAGATATCAAGGTATGGACGCCGAGAAAAAGCTCACTTTTCTTCTTGAAGATAAAAACCTGGACGATGATTTGAAGGCCATCGCCATCAAGGTGCGTGATGGTAAGCGGATTGAGCAGGCCGAAGGTGTGTTGCTTTATGAGCGCGGTGAATTGGGGTATTTAGGTGTGTTGGCAAACGCCATTCGCGAGCGTCGCCACGGCGATATCACCTATTTTAACCGGAACTTCCACATCGAACCCACTAACCTCTGTGTTTATGATTGTAAATTCTGTTCGTATTCGCGGTTAATCAAAGAGCGGGCAGACGGATGGGAAGCCACGATGGAAGAAATGTTGGATGTTGTAAAATCTTACGACAATGAGCCGGTTACCGAAGTCCACATCGTAGGCGGGGTGTTGCCGCAATATAACATGGCGTTCTACATGGACCTGTTTACGGCAATCAAAAAACATCGACCCAACCTCCACGTGAAAGCGCTTACCCCAGTGGAATACCATTATATTTTCAAAAAGGCCAAGGTCGATTACGCAACCGGAATGGCCATGATGAAAGAGGCCGGCCTGGAGTCTATGCCGGGGGGCGGGGCCGAGATTTTCCATCCCGAAATAAGGGAGCAGATCGCGAAGGATAAATGCAATGCCGAGCAATGGCTGCAGATACACGAAGAGTGGCATAAACTGGGCATGCATTCAAACGCCACCATGTTGTATGGTCATATCGAGGAATATTGGCACCGGGTGGACCACATGGAACGCTTGCGGCAACTGCAGGACCGAACGAACGGCTTCCAAACGTTCATTCCGTTGAAATTCCGGAACAAGGACAACCAGATGGCCCATGTACCGGAGTCGACCGTGGTGGAAGATCTCCGTAATTATGCCATCAGCCGTATTTATTTGGATAACTTCCCGCATATCAAAGCGTATTGGGCGATGATAAGTAGGGAGACCGCCCAATTGTCGCTAAGCTTTGGCGTGGATGATATCGATGGAACGTTAGACGACACTACAAAGATTTACTCCATGGCGGGCGCGGAGGAACAGCACCCAGCAATGGCGACGCGGGAGTTGGTTGAGTTAATCAAGCAAGTACGCAAGCATCCCATCGAACGGGATACTTTGTATAACGTCATTACCGATTACAACGATGTCGTCTTTGATGACGATGCATCCGACAAGAAAGCTCGGTATTATCAATTACCCGTATTGAACGATAAATAGCAATATTTTTTGGAAAAAACACTTTACATTATTCGCCACGGCCAAACCGATCTCAATTTAAGGGGGATTGTGCAGGGTAGGGGGGTTGACTCTCCATTGAACGCAACAGGGAGAAAGCAAGCTGAAGCATTTTACGCTCATTATAAAGACATTCACTTCGATAAAATTTATACCTCCACACTGGTGCGTACCCATCAAACGGTAGCACCCTTTATCGGCATACCGACCGAACAACTGGCCGGGCTTGATGAGATTGGATGGGGCATATATGAAGGGAAAGAGCAAACGCCCGACATCATGGAGGGGTTCGTTGACTTGACCGAACGCTGGCGCAAGGGTGAACTGGACCGTGCGGTTGAAGGCGGGGAAACGCCCAACCAATTGGCAGTTAGGCAACGTGGAGCGCTTAACCATATCCTCTCCCGCCCGGATGAGAAGACCGTACTCGTATGCATGCACGGAAGGGCGATGCGAGTATTTCTCTGCTTACTCATCGGTCGCGATATCGCATCGATGGACGAGTTCCCCCATACTAACACAGCATTGTATAAGGTGCATTACAATGGCAAACAGTTTTCCATTGTGGATGCCTATAATATTGAACATTTAGCAGGTCTGCTTACCGAATAATTGGTCTTATGGAAAAAGTAAAAATATCGGCCGTATCCTATACCAACACCTTGCCTTTCCTGTATGGGCTCCGGCATTCACCATTAATCGATCAGATTTCGTTAAGCCTTGATGTTCCGAGTAGATGCGCGCATAAGTTAATTCACGGTGAGGCTGATCTGGGTATAGTGCCTATTGCGGCGTTGCCAGATATCCCGCATGCCGAAATCATTTCTGATTATTGCTTGGGTGCATCCGGAGCGGTAAATTCTGTTTTTATCTATGGCGAAAAGCCAGCTACGGCTATCCAATCGCTACGTTTGGATAACCAGTCACGCACATCCAACGCATTAGCAAGGATACTCTTACGCCATTATTGGAAAAACGATGCAGTGATCACGGTGACTGGCGACGCGGATGCTTATGTTGAAATCGGAGACCGTACATTCGGGAAGCAGCACGACCATCCTTATGTGTATGACCTGTCGTGGCATTGGAAGGAATTCACAGGTTTGCCTTTTACGTTTGCAGCTTGGGTAGCCAACAAGCCGTTGGAACCATCGTTTGTTAGGGCATTCAACGATGCCCTAGCCTATGGCCTTAGCCAACGGGAAGCATTGATTGCCGAGCTGCCTGCCCGGATAGATTTCGATTACCGCCAATATTTGATGGAAAACATCGACTATCAGTATAATGAGGAGAAGAAACAGGCGGTGACAACCTTTTTAAAATTGATGCAGACGTTGGAATTCAAACCTAATGGATCGTTGGCATCCGGAAATACGTACGATGAGGAAAATTGAAGACGAAATCCAGACCCGTAAATTTTACAATGGCCGGCACAAGGCGACGATTAATATCCTATTTACCAGCAATTGGATCACGGATATTTTGGAAAAGCGGGCAGCTGTTCATAAAATAACGCTACAGCAATACAATATACTACGCATTTTGCGCGGACAATATCCAGCACCGGCCACCAACTGCCTGCTAAGGGAGCGCATGCTTGACAAGACGCCTGATGTCTCTCGTATAGTCGACCGCTTGGTGTCCAAAGGGTTAGTGTCAAAGACACCAAGTACCTCGGATCGCCGCGCTGTAGATGTGTTGATTACGCCAAAGGGATTGGATACGCTGACCGATCTGGAGGAGCACATGCTGATGATGGATGTGCTCCAAGAAAACATAACGGAAGCAGAATGTGAGATGCTGAATAACCTACTCGACAAATTACGCGGACACCTTCCCGAACGTATTGCTAACTAGCCCTTGCTAATGCGCATGGGGGGTTAATACGAAATTCAATAAGGATACGGCAATACCCAGTGCGACTGCAACCATTTTCTTTCTATTGAATTTATGGTGATCCGCAGACCCGGACTCAAACAGGATTGTCGTGGAAATATGAAGGAAAATGCCAATGACGACAGCCATCATCCGATCGAAATATTGCTCGATATACCCCATGCCACCCGAGCTTATTGCTTTACTGAATAAGTAGCCTAGCGGTGTCATGATGGCGAATAGCGCCAATAACAGCGTGATTTTTTGCCTCGACAGCGATGTGTTGAGCAGCAAACTACCAAGGGCAAAGGCCGCCGGGACGTGGTGCAATGCTATCCCAAAAGTTAACGCACCTTGGTGACCAGCCGCCAATGGCATGCCCTCCAACACCGCATGCAGACACAGGCTGACCATAATCCCGAGGGGAAATATATTACTTCCTCTCTCAGAATGATGGATGTGGCCGTGTTCGACGCCGTGTGAAAGTTGTTCTAAACCGAGCTGTAAAAGAAATCCCAACAGGACAAACAAACCGATCGTTTGATCGTGCGTACTGTGTGTATGGTAAACTTCTGGAATCAAATGAAGCACGGTAATGGAAAAGAGATAAGCGCCGCTGAATGAAAGGACAAGCTTCAACAGGTTCGTGTTGTTGCGCTTAACAAAAAACACAGCTATACCACTTGCAAACGCCGAGAAAAATAGAGTGGCAATGACGACTAACGGACTCATGCTTCGTTTTTGACGGGTGTTAGATTAGGAACCAAATACCTGAAACCTAAACCAGCGAGACACCCAATGGTACTTCCAAGCAACGCCCCACCGATGATATCGAGGGGATAATGGACTCCCACATAGACCTGGGCAAAGCTGATGACGGCGGCCCATGAAAGCGCCAGCCAAAGGATGTGTTTCCACCTTCGGTAAAAAACCATGATGAGCGCCACGCCTATTGCAAAATGATTAGCTGCATGGGATGATGTGAAGCTATAGCCGCCACTGCACCTTACCAACACATTCACCTGGTCTTTGAACTCGACATCCCGGCAGGGCCGCACTCGCTCTACGGACTTCTTAATAATGGACGAAGATACATGGTCCGTTATACCAAAGGTTATTAATAGAAAAGCTATGATATACAACCCGTTTTTCTTGTAGTTCCTAATACAGAAAATGATAATGAACAGGTACAGGGGTGCCCAGGTATACCTATTCCGTAGAATAGGCATCAACCAATCGAAAAACGCATTACTCAACCCCTGGTTTATCGCCAGGAACGCATCCTGGTCAAATGAAATAAGTTGGTCGATCATATAAATTAAACAAAGTTGCAACAAAAGTAAAAATAAATTTTAAATTCATACTATATTCCTATTTTTACGGGTTCAAAAACGAATCATACATGACGTTAATCAAATCCATTTCAGGGATACGAGGAACCATTGGAGGCAGACCCGGTGAGGCATTGACACCAATCGACATTGTCAAATTTACGGCTGCATTCGGTCGTTTAATCCAACAACAGTCCGAATCGAAAAAGATCGTTGTAGGTCGCGATGCCCGCGTTTCGGGCGTGATGGTGCGGAATTTGGTGGTAGGGACGTTGCAGAGCATCGGGATGGATGTCGTGGACCTTGGCCTTTCCACGACACCGACCGTGGAAATCGCTGTACCCGAAGAAGAAGCTGCTGGCGGCATCATCCTAACGGCCAGCCATAACCCGGGACAATGGAATGCATTGAAATTGCTGAACGCCAAAGGCGAATTCATCGACGACGCGGCGGGTAGCAAAGTGCTCGAAATTGCAGAACAACTAGACTTTGATTTTTCTGACGTAGATGGTTTGGGCAAGGTTACCGAAGATGATAGCTACTTGCAGAAGCACATCAATCAGGTTTTATCGTTACCTTTGGTAGATGTAGGTGCCATACAATCAGCTGGCTTTGTAGTGGCCGTCGATGCTGTCAATTCTACAGGCGGAATTTTCGTACCCGCCTTATTGACGGCTCTTGGTGTGGAAACTATCTATAAAATACATTGCGAGCCAAATGGGATTTTTCCGCATAACCCCGAACCGCTAGCGGAAAACCTAACCGACTTATCGGCATTGGTTGTAGAAAAGCATGCTGATTTAGGTATCGCGGTGGATCCCGACGTGGACCGGTTATGTTTCGTCATGGAGGACGGAAGAATGTTTGGCGAAGAATACACCTTGGTGGCCGTGAGCGATTACGTGTTACAGCATACGCCGGGGAATACCGTTTCCAACTTATCATCTACAAGAGCGTTACGCGATGTGACCGTTGCGAACGGAGCAGAATACCATGCCGCTGCGGTGGGTGAAGTGAATGTAGTGACGAAAATGAAAGCTGTCGATGCCGTAATTGGGGGCGAGGGCAATGGAGGGGTCATCTATCCCGCTACGCATTATGGCCGAGATGCACTTGTTGGTATTGCGTTATTTCTAACGCATCTGGCTAAAAGTGGCAAACGCATCTCCGAACTGCGGGCGGGCTATCCACAATACTTCATGTCTAAGAACAAGATGACCCTGACGCCGGGACTAGACATCGACGGCTTGTTGGTTGCGATGCAGCAAAAATATTCCGATGTACCCCACAGTACCATCGACGGCTTGAAAATTGAGTTTGAGGAAGAATGGGTGCACTTACGCAAATCCAATACCGAACCCATCATCCGGATTTATTCCGAGGGGCCAACACCGGAACGCGCGGAGGCAATTGCACAGCAGATCATGGATGAGATCGCGGCCATCGTTGCCGCCGACTAGGTGAGCGGCGCAAGATACGTGCTGGGGGATATGTCGGTCCCGTTGTACCGGACAAATGACGTATAGACGTGCACCGATTTTCCGAGCTGGTGCGGCCTAACCGTTACAACCGTCTCGCCCATATCCCGCGAACCCCCATTGAAGCACGCTTCGCACGCGTCGTACTCCGGGAAATATAACAGTACCCATAGGTTGTCCCTGCGGCTGGCGCCACTTTTGCCCGCATCGTTAGACCACTTCAGCTTCAAGCCGGCATCCGTCCACGCCGCCACACCATCTTTCATGGCAGGAACCCCTCCCATGCTCACCAGTGCCTTACGGTAATCGAACACCAAATTTGGATACTCTCCCGTAATAGCTTGTTTCTTGTTGTACGACATGGCGACATTGAACGCACTCATCACCCGTTGCTCAGCCTCGTGTCTGAACCCATCACGGATAAAGGTGATACAGGATTTGAGGAACTGTTGGGTGAGCTTCATTTTCAACTGGTTTGCCAACTGTGCTGGACTACGTTTTTTAGATGTTAAACGCGGCAACCCACGTATCACATCCTTGCCACGCCATTGGTAGCCGACCACGCTGCCGACTCGACCGCTGAATCCACCGTTAGGACCATTTTTTAGTATTGCCATCGTTTTCTCAGTTAGTTCATTCCAATGAAACTAAAAGTTATGGCCAATTCCTAAAGTAATTGAAATTTTATAGATAATTAAAAAGAAAATTATAGGTATTTTTCCCTATTATCTCCCTATAACATCCCTAGTATGTCCCTAGAAATTCTTATGTTAATGAAGCTTTTATGACAAGTAGGTAGCTGGTTGTTGATAATAGGAAATGAAGTGAATTTTGTATATTGCGTTTTTAGCAAAGTCATGATATTATGCATCGTACCGATGATACCCTGAATGTCTCTTCCGAAACCGGCCGATTGAGGAAAGTGCTGGTGCATAGCCCAGACAGCGGCCTCGGCAGGGTTGTTCCCTCTAAAGCACAGGATTGGCTATTCGAAGACATCGTTCACCTCGAAACCATCCGGCGGCATGAATACGATTATTATATCAAATTGCTCTTATATTTCCTGGATGAAGGAAAGATCAAAGGCCGATTGGCTGAAATCGATGCCCCCGAGCATCAACGCAACTTCTTCAAGCCTGATCACCCCGGCTTTTACAACTCACAGCATGTAATCGAGTTGCAGGTCTTGTTGACGGATATCCTCGCTGATATGGCGATCAAAAGCCAGTTAGTTGCATCGGTTTGTGCAATAGAAGCTTGCAGTTATGACGTGCAGCGTGAACTGATGGGCTACGCACCGGCCACACTCGCACGGGTATTCTTCAGCGGTACACCCGATGAGCGGGAGATGATTTTCCCACCTATTCCGAATTTCATTTTTACACGGGACATTGGTATTGTGATCAACGACCATATCTTGCTCAACAAGCCGATGAAAGAAGCCCGAAAACGGGAGGCACTGATTGCCAAATACATTTTTTATCACCACCCTCTTTTTGCTGCCTACCACGATAAGGTCATCGAGCTCACCGACACACAAAACCACTTCCTGCTTCCCAATGAGGTAGACGTGGAACGGGTGACCTTGGAAGGGGGCGATGTTATGGTGGTCAGCCCCCACCATGTATTGATCGGCGTGAGCGAGCGCACATCACGTCAAGCAGCGGCCCAAGCGGTGCGGCGGTTGTTTGACCGTGATGTCGTGCAAAAAGCCTCCATTGTGAAAATCCCTCGTAAGCGAGATTATATGCATATCGACACGGTCTTCACCCAGGTGAAGCGGAATGTGTGGGTAATGTTGGGTGATTTTTCCAGCCAACGCGTCACCGGGTCGCAGGCCGATGTGGTGCACCGAGCCCTGCGTATCCAATCCCACAGCGCGGACGATTTGGAAATTTGGCAATTTGAAAAAGCGGCACCGTCCAACCCGCGCCGCTTCGAGTCGCTGGAAGCCCTGTTGGTCGATATCAGTGTACGGGATCTCGGTTGCCTACACGAGGATGTCCGCATCGTGATGTCGGGCAATAATGAGTTTCCTTATGATGCGCGCGAGCAATGGACGGATAGCTGTAATGTACTGGCTATACAGGAAGGCGTGGTATTGGGTTATGACCGGAATGACAAGACTACGGAGGCGTTCCGGTCAATCGGGTTTGATGTGGTCCATGTGGCTGATTTGTTGAACGATTTGGAATCGGGTAAAGTGGATACAGGAGTATTGACCGACACGTTGGTATTGATGCCATCGGCGGAGCTCTCGCGGGCTAGGGGCGGTTTCCACTGCATGAGTATGCCTTTATGGAGAGAGCCATGACGATACTGATGATCCGACCGGCACGGTTCAGTTACAATGTGCAAACTGCCGAAAGCAATGCTTTCCAGCGGCGGTTGGAGGGTGATAGCGATGCCATAGCGCACCGGGCTGTGGTGGAGTTTGATGCATTCGTAGCGGAATTGCGGCAACACGATATCGACGTAATGGTGGTTCAGGACAGCGCCGAGCCCCAAACTCCGGATAGCATTTTTCCAAACAATTGGGTCTCATTCCATCGCGATGGGGCGCTGGTATTGTATCCGATGTTCGCCGAAAACCGGCGACTAGAACGTAAGCAAGCTGTGCTTGAAGCGATAAAGAGCCGGTTCCTCATTCAGCGGCAGATTGATTTCAGCAGCCACGAAACCGAAGGACGATTTTTGGAAGGGACAGGAAGCATCGTACTCGACCGCGAGTACCGGCTAGCTTATGCTTGCCGTTCGCCGCGCACCGATGAACAATTGTTCCGAGGTTTTTGTGATCAAATGGGGTACCGGGCGATTATTTTCGATGCTGCAGACCCAAACGGTATGGCCATTTACCACACCAACGTCATGATGTGCATTGCCGACCGTTACGTGGTTATTAACCTGGAATCCGTTGCAGTTGCGGATCGGGTAATGGTAACCGACGCATTACGTGCTTCGAGTAAACTCATCATTACCATTAGCCATGAACAGATGGCCGCCTTTGCCGGCAATATGTTGCAGGTTGAAAACAAACGCGGGGAGCGTTACCTGGTGATGTCATCGCAGGCGTTCAATTCGCTTCAGCCAGAGCAAGTAAACCTATTGGAATCGTTTAACCCCATCATCCATTCGCCATTGGATACCATTGAGCGAAACGGCGGCGGCAGCGCCAGATGTATGATGGCAGAAGTTTATTTACCTCATATCGCGAATCATGGCTGATTTGAATCTGTATATGCTATTGCTCGGGTGCAAACCCGACGGCAGGCACACCGAACAACACGACATTTTCTTTGGAATTGGTACGTCGCTGAGCGATTTGGTGCCGGATATCATTGATTTTTGGCCAGAAGCAGCGGGCAGAATCCATATCGACGCCTGGCGCGAAGTGACGGTCGTGGACGGGCATGCCATCAAAGTTGGTTTGAGGAATGATTCGGTAGTGTATCGCGAACAACCTAAGCTGTTTTTCATAAATCTTGGCGGATATAAGGAGAACGATTTTGAAGAGTATCATTATAAATGCCTTGCGGTAGGTGCAACGGCCGCCGAAGCGATAAGGCTAGCGAAGGAGCAGACCTTTTGGAAACACAGCATTTCATCCCATATCGATGATAAATACGGAATCGATGTCGATGATATTTACGAAATAGGCGATGTATTGGCGCCCCGTCTGAAAGAGGAATTCACGATTATAATTGGAGAACGCGATGCCACGCAAGCGGATGATGATTTACACCCCGGCTATCTCAAATTAAGCAAATTGATGCGGAGTAAACGCATCATCTAGCGTGTATCCACTTGAAACTGTAGCGTTTTTCAGGAATCTTCATACGGTCGGCCAAGCGTAGCAATCGATCGGGTAAGCGCACCAAGTAATCGCGGGCACGTTCGCCGGCTTCGTTTAATTCCTTAACGGACTCAACCTTCCATTCGCGGAGCAACTCTTTGAGAATATCGACATAATCGACCGCGGTATATACGCCAAGCCGTTGGGCAGCATCGGAAAAATGGGTGAACGCTTCCCCTTGGGGCTCGCCCGACTCGCGCAACATATGGGCAGGCATCACGATTTTTTTGCGCATCATGTCTTCGAAGGCCAGCATGACTTCACTCGGGTCTACTTCCATAGCTTTGGAGATAAACGACATGTATGCTTTCGCATGCCGCGCTTCGTCGGCAGCTATGACACCGCACATCTTAGCCAGTAGCTTATCGCCATCTCTTTTCGCAAAGGCAGCTACCCGCCTGTGCGATACGTTGGTGGCCAACTCCTGGAAGGATGTGTAAATGAAGTTACGGTAAGGGTCATTGCCCGTGCCGATTTCAATGCCATCCTGCAGGAGGTATTGGGTGGAAATCTCCATTTCGCGCATATTCACGCGACCGGAAAGGTAGAGGTATTTATTGAGCAGATCGCCATGTCGATTTTCTTCGGCCGTCCACGCGCGTACCCATTTCATCCACCCGCCCTGTCCGTTTTTGTTAACATCCTCAACCATGGTGAGCCAAGATTCATAAGTGGGCAGGGCTTCTTCGGTAATCGTATCACCGATCAATACAGCAACCAAATCATAGGACAATTCCCGGGCACTTTCCTGTAAGTCCCTAACTTCTTCAAAAAAAGTGTCTCTTGAGGAGTCGGGGAGCAAGTCTGCGGGCTGCCACATTTGTTCGACCGGCTTCAGGTACTCAGCCATGTCATTGAGCATGAACGGCTCCAAGTACGCCATCACTTCCTTACGTGATCCTTCTGGTATTTGTTGAGTCAATTGCATAGTCTATGCAAAGGTAGCTGATTAAAATTTAAATTATAATAGGAATCGTAATTATCTGTAGTTTTGAGCTGCTATGATGAACAGGCATTTTAATATACGTGTGTACGGGATATTGGTTAACGGCAATCGGGAGGTCTTGATCAGTGATGAGCGTGAATATGGGATGGAATTCACGAAGTTTCCGGGCGGCGGCCTGGAATATGGTGAAGGGCTGGCAGATGGGCTCGCGCGGGAGTTCCAGGAAGAGTGCAATGCGGACATCGCTATTTTGCGGCACATCCATACCACCGACGTGTTTATCAAATCGGCTTTCAACGACAGCCAGGTCATTGCGGTTTACTATCTCGTGAAGAATAAAACGCCGTTGGAATGCCGGTTCAGTGAGCAGCCATTTGATTTCAGGCCGGGGAAGGCCGTTGATCAGGTGTTCCGTTGGATTCCTGTCGGTAAGTTAACCGAATCGGATCTTACCTTTGAACTGGACCGTATCGCCCTGCGGGCGTTCTTGTCGGAAAAAAGCCACGGTTTACATTTTTAAGTCTGAAGTCCGTCAGAAATCGGTGCACCGAACCGGATAAATTGATACTTTCGTGCCGGCATATGTAAACTGACGCGATGGAATTCTTTTTTTGGCTCGGCTTGTTTATCATCGTTTATACCTATATAGGTTATGGAGCCGTGTTGTTCTTCGTCGTTTGGTTGAAGCGGTTGTTTGCCGGGCAGGCCCGTGTAAATCGGCAAGTGGAGGACGAAGTAACGTTGCCGTCGTGCACGGTCATCGTCGCGGCGTACAACGAGGCTCCTATTATCGAAGAAAAGATCCGTAATACGTTGAACTTATCGTATCCCGACGGGAAATTAGCCTATTGTTTTGTGACGGACGGCTCCACAGATACGACGCCTGATATTGTCCAAAGGTTTTCGCAGATCAACTTGCTGCATAACGATGCCCGCAGCGGAAAGATTGCGGCCGTGCACCGTGCCATGGCGCAGGTAACCACGGAGGTAGTCGTATTTACCGACGCCAATACTTTGCTGAATACCGAGTCCCTACTGGAAATATGTAAACATTATGCGGACCCCGGGGTTGGAGCGGTGGCGGGAGAGAAGCGGGTGCATTCGGATGCTAGGGCAGATGCCAGTGCCGCTGGGGAGGGGTTTTATTGGAAGTATGAGTCGGCCCTGAAACGGTGGGATTCCGAATTGCATACCGTGGTGGGGAGCGCCGGCGAACTGTTCAGTATCCGGCGGGCGCTATACGAACCGGTGCCCCCGGATACGGTGTTGGATGATTTCATGATTTCGATGCGGATTGCCGAGCGGGGGCATCGGGTGGTTTACGAGCCCGCTGCGTATGCGACGGAGATGGCCTCGGAAAACGTGGGGGAGGAATTGAAGCGGAAAATCCGGATAGCTGCGGGCGGCATCCAGTCTATTTTGCGTTTAAAGCGCGCACCTAATATTTTTGCCGATCCGCTATTAACGTTCCAATACATCAGCCATCGTGTTCTCCGGTGGACGGTGACACCCATCATACTGGTGATCGTTTTTATCATCAATGCCATTCTATATATGGCCGGTGCGGGCATCATCTATACGTTATTGTTTTACGGGCAGGTAGCATTCTACCTATGCGCGCTCATAGGCCTGTTGCTTGAGCGCCGGGCACTGCGGGTAAAACTGCTGTTTATTCCTTATTACTTCTGTGTGATGAACTACGCGGTGATAGCGGGCATAATACGATATTTCGGAAGCGGCCAAAGCGCGGTATGGGAACGGTCGGTCCGCAAGAATGGGTAGTCCCACTAATCGACCATAATAATGCTAAAGCTTGAAAACCGGTAGCCGATCCAGCGGTGCGGATGCGGCATAGCAGCCTAAGTACGCACTGCCGATACGGAATGAATATAAATGAATCCTATCTGGCGGGTTACCGCCGATGATTTCTTTTTTGGCAACACAGGTGCCATCTAAAACTTCAAAGAAGGGAAGGTGCTCACCAATCCCTTCCCCGGTCAGTTTCAGGATCGCCTCCTTTCTCGTCCATAACGTAAAGAAGCGGCTTTGGGTGCCTTCGTCCCGTGAGGTGATGTATTCGATTTCGGAAGCCGAAAAGCACGCCGTCAGCATATCCTCGATGGCGAGGGGTCGATTTAACCATTCGATATCGACACCGATGGCACCGCCGTCGGCAATCCCGATCAATGACTTGTTTTCTGTATATGAAAGGTTGAATCCTACGGTGCCACCCTCGTAGAGCGGCAAACTTGGCTTGTTGTGGTGCCCGCCGACAAAATGGAGGGCTGCCGGTACTGACCCCGTGGCATTTGCCAACAATAGCCGGAGCACGGTGTGGGTTGCTTTATAACGGATTTGGTGTGTTTGTTGATGGAAGCGGGCTGCTCGGCTCACCTCATCGCCGCTCAATATGTGGTTGTACCGGTTGGCGAGCAGCTCGTGGGCGTATATCGGATTGATTAACCATAGGCTGGGTCGTGGGACGGGTTGGGTATCCTGTATAACCGCCCACCCGTCTGCCAGCGGCGGTTCGTCTATCCATGTTGATATGATGGTTGTATGATTCATCGGCTATCTGATGTGAGCGTGGGTATGCGCGATGAGTTGGTCGAAATAGCGTTCGAAAGTGATATGGGCGATACCTTTTGCCCCGGCGTCTGCCCCAAGCCGCGACCGTTCAACGGAGACAATGTTTTTTAGTTGAGTCATACAGTAGGTGTTAATAGCCTGTTGGATGGGAATGGTGATGTATTCGTTTGCTGCCGCGATTTTGCCGCTCAAGATGATGAGTTCCGGGTTGAAGAGCTGCACCAGGGTTGCGATGCCTTTCCCGAGTTTTTCGCCCGTATTGGATAGGATGTTGATGGCATATTGGTCACCACGGTTTGCCGCATCGATGACCACTTGGGGTTCGATGTTTTCGATTTCACTTTCTGAAAGGGTGTTCAGTAGGGAGTCCTCCCCCGATCGGATGCCCTCCTTGGCCATTTTGGCCAACGCGATACCGGAGGCCACTGTTTCCAAACAGCCTTTTTTTCCGCAATAGCACAAAGCACCGTCGTCGACGAAAGGCATGTGCCCCATTTCTCCGGAAAAGCCCGCAGCCCCATTGCGCAACTGGCCGTCCATGATGATGCCCAGGCCGATGCCCCAATCCATCAGAATAACCAATACGTCGTCGCACGCCTTGGCCAGGCCGAATTTCAATTCAGCGATAGCGGCACTTTTAACATCGTTAATGATGAAAACAGGTTTGTCGAAAGCCGTCCTTAAGTATTCCTGCAGCGGCTGCGCGTTCCGTTCTTTAGCCATATAAGTGTGGTTGCGGCCATCTGTTTTGTCAATGAGTCCAGGCATACTGATGCCAATGGCCAATATCGACTCCCATTTTATGCTTGCCGCCGCAACGAAGTCGGCAACCAATGCATTCAGTCGATCTGCCGAAGACCAATCTTTGCTCAGTAAAAAAGTGGCCGAAGCCGTGTGGATGAATGTATTCGTATTGTCGACGATGGTCATCCTGACTTTGAATAGTTCAACTTCCACGCATAAAACAAAGAACGTACGCTTTTTTAGCTTGTTCAAGATTGGCTTCCTGCCTCCGATGGAACTGCCTTTCTCATTTTGTTCCAATATCCCCGTGTCGACTAAGTCACTAATTAACTCCATGGTCTTCGGCGCACTGAGGTTCAGGTGTTTGCATAACGCCGCATTGGTCATCCCATCGGCTTCGATAAGGGCTTTAACGAGCTTCAGTTTGGAGCCGTGGTTTTTACGCTCGATACGTGATCTACCGGCGATGTTATCCAGTGAAAGTAATGGAGGCATGTTCTTTAATTAGCACCCAAAATTAAGGATAAATGATGAATTGATTGCACTTTAAATATATATTTATAAATATCATTAATCTTCTTGAAAAAAATTCAAAAAGTTTTGACATTGATTCATAGAAATAATAAATTTGCGACTTCAGAACCGATTTGGAAATCAAAAAAGCATGAAGGAAAAAAACCAGTCCCGTAGGGAATTTATCAGGAGATCAATAGTGGGGGCAGCCGCGTTCAGCATTGTCCCCCGTTTTGTTTTAGGTGGGCAAGGCTACCTACCGCCGAGCGACCACCTCACCAAAGGCGTGATTGGCGTAGGGGCCATGGGACGGGGGCATTTCGGCTATGCAGGCACCAAAACAGTCGCCATCTGCGACGTGGATACCCGGCATTTGGCCTTGGCCATGAAGCAACTGGGCGACAGCGGCGTGAAGCAGTTGTCAGATTTCCGTGAGTTGATTCAACTTCCGGAAGTTGATATTGTCCACATCGCGACCCCGCCGCATTGGCACGGAATCATGGCAGCCGAAGCGGCCCGAATGGGTAAGGATATCTGGTGTGAAAAGCCGATGACGCGGACAATCGGCGAAGGCAAGAAGGTGGTGGAGGCCATCAGGCAGCGCGGAAATATTTTCCGTTTGAATACCTGGTTCCGGTTTGATGCCACTTTTTACGGAATGAACGTGCCGGTAAAGCGCATCAAGAAGTTGGTCGATTCGGGCATGCTGGGCTGGCCATTGAAAGTGACCATCAGCAAGCACACCGGTTTTGACTGGAAATTTTATTGGGTTGGGAAAGAGAACCTGCCGGTGCAGCAGGTGCCGAAAGAGCTAGACTATGATATGTGGCTAGGTCCGGCGCCCTACAAGCCCTATAGCGAGCACCGCGTCCATACCACGTTCCGGGGATATTGGGATTATGACGGCGGTGGGTTAGGCGATATGGGGCAGCATTACATCGATCCGGTTCAATATTTCCTGGATAAAGATGGAGAGAGCCCCGTAACCGTGGAGGTTGATGCTCCTCAGCAACATAGCGACGCTGTCGGTACTTGGCGCCGTGTCACCTTTACGTATGCCGATGGCTGCCAGATCGTACTCGACGGGGAAGGCAAAGATGTGGGGATGCCTTACATCGAGGGACCTAAAGGGAAGTTGTATCGGGGGTTCCAGTCCGATATCCCGGATATGGAAAGAAAGCTTGCCTCGTTCCCCGACCCTGAGCCACAACTGACGGATTTTGTGGAAGCGGTGAAGACGAGGCAAAAATTTGCGCTTAACGAAGAGAATGGTTTTCGATCGTGTACGATTGTAAATATGGGTTTAATAGCGTTGCGCCTCGGGCGGTCGCTGAAGTTCGATTCCGAAAAGCTTGAATTTATTGACGACGAAGCAGCAAACAGATTACTAGACCAACCCATGCGGGGCACCTGGTCGATATAAAAAAATATAAAAGAGAAAGATCCATGATCAGGACCATCGTCGCGCTTATAGCGCTTATCACCTTACAGGCGCCGGTGTATGCCCAGCAGGGCGACAACCGGACGACCGCGACCAAAATAGCGGACATCCTGGCGCTGCAGCCATCAGAAACGCGGCAGCGGCTCCACGATGCCATGGAGCAGTTGGAGCGATTCACCGCTTCGGATATGACGAAGCTGCTCTCCCAACTCACACCTCCGGGACAGGGCGACAACGCCGGAATCGAATATGCGGCCAATAGCTATAGCTACCATGTGTTGTCACCCGGTAAAGACGCGCAGCGGGCTAACTTTATACAAGGCGCCATCGCCGCACTGAATGCGCTGGGCGACAAGGACAATAAAGGATTCGTTATCCAGTTATTGCAGAATGCCGGAGATAACACGGCAGTGGAAGCCCTCCGCGGCTATTTAACCGATGCTTATCTAAGCGAAAAGGCGTCGCGCGCACTTGCCCAAATCGGTACCGAAGCTGCTGGTGGCGCGTTGCTGGCTGCATTGCCCAATGCCAGTGGCGTAGCGCAGGTAAACATCATCAATGCCCTCGGATTTATCCAGTATGCGCCGGCAGAGCAGGCGATTTTAGCGATGGCGAATGCAACGGATACCGGCTTAAGAAAAGTGGTATTATATGCGCTTTCACGCATCGGCGGCACGGCCTCCGCTACGGTTTTAGCGGATGCGGCCGGAGCGGCCGATTACGCGTATGAGCCGACCGACGCGACGGCAGCCTATATTAATTACATGCATCGGCTCACCGATCTCGGGGAACGTAAAACAGCCCGTAAATTTGCTGCCCGATTATTCAAGCGCACAGGGGCAGCCCATCAGGTCCATAGCCACTTCGCAGCATTGGAATTGCTTACCACGTTAAACGGGGAGAAGCAAGTTAATAAGCTGTTGAAGGCTACGAGAGATGACGATTCCGTGTACAGGAACGCCGCATTAGGCTTGCTAACGCCCTACCTGAGCGACCGGACTTCGGCAAGGCTGGTCCGAAATGCGAAGAAGGCTGATGAGCAAACACAAGTGGATATTTTGCGGTATCTTGGAAACCAACGGCAAGTGGTGGCGCTGCCGGCCGTGAAGGACGCGTTGCATGCGGCCTCGCCCGCCGTGCGGATAGCTGCGGTAAATGCCATCCATCAATTGGACGGTCACGAAGTCGAGGAATTGATTCCGCTTTTGATGGATGCGGACAATCAAACAAGAGCGGCAATCAAAAACGTATTGTTGGTATCGGACGATGAACGGCTCACGCAGACCGTTGTTGAGGCATTGCCGGCAGCAGCAAACGATGACGTACGGATATTGTTAATCGACGTGTTAGGCCGGCGAGGGGCGGGAGAAAGTTTGCCGGTACTGTTGGAAATTATTAATAGCCAGGCATCTGATGATGTAAAGGCGGCTGCCTATGCCGCTTTGCCAAAGGTCGCACGGCCGGGCGATCTAGACAATTTGTTGGGATTATTGGTTCGCGCAGGTGCCCGGTACATCATACCTGTCCAGCAGGCCATTATTGTAGCGGTCGACCGGGGAACCGACCGAGATCGCCAAATTGAAGAAGTTGTTTCAGCCTTTGCTGAGGCAGATGCGGGAAGCCAGCCCCGCTTTTTCGCCGTCCTAGCCGGTATTGGCGGCCAACGGGCTTTAAGCTTGGTGTCGGATGGTGTCGATGGTGACGACCCGGCGTTGCGTCGGGCGGCGACCTCAGCGTTGGCGGCTTGGTCGGACGAAGACGCGTTGCCTAAACTGGTTGCATTGAGCCGTAAGAAAGTAATGGATTCGGACCAATCGAACGAGGTGATTAGTGGTCTGGTCCGCTTGGTTGGGATAGCGGATATGCCTGCCGAGCAAAAAGTGCTTTACCTGCGTGACGCATTTGGAGTTGCCCAAACGGCTGATCAGCGCAAGCGGATATTGCGGTCGTTGCAAGACAATGCAACCTATCAAGGGCTAATGTTCGCAGGACAGTATTTGGATGACGAGGCGCTGGGCGCAACGGCGGCAAATACCGTAATGAACATCGCATTGGAAAACAAACAGTTTTACGGTGCCGATGTAACCCGCCTGCTCAATAAGGTAATCGGCCTTTTGTCTGGAAGCGAGAGCAGCTACTTGCGCGAAGCCGTTCAGAAGCATATCGATGAGTTACCTAGAGGCGCTGGTTATGTATCGCTATTCAATGGCGAGAACCTCGATGGATGGAAAGGGTTGGTGGCCAACCCGATCGCTCGCGCGAAGATGGATGCCGAAACGCTTGCCGCTGAACAGTCGAAAGCCGATGAGGCGATGCGTGAAGGTTGGTATGCCGAAGACGGTGTGCTGCATTTCAATGGCCATGGCGACAACATCGTTGCGGAAAAGTTGTACGGTGATTTTGAACTGCTTGTAGATTGGAAATTGGATAAAGAAGGGAAAGACGGCGATGCGGGCATTTACTTGCGGGGGACGCCGCAGGTGCAGATTTGGGATACGTCAAGGGTAAATGTCGGCGCACAGGTTGGCTCAGGAGGCTTGTATAACAACCAAAAGCACGAAAGCAAACCGCTTAAGGTAGCCGACAACCCATTGGGTGAATGGAATACGTTCCGAATCACCATGGTGGGCGATAAGGTAACCGTATACCTCAACGGGGAACTGGTAACCGACAACGTCGTGTTGGAGAATTATTGGGACCGTAGCTTGCCGATTTTCCCGATCGAACAGCTCGAATTGCAGGCACACGGTACACACGTGATGTATCGCGACATATATATTCGAGAACTTCCAAGGCGTGAGCCTTTTAAGCTAAGCGCGGAAGAACAAGCCGGAGGATTCGAAGTGTTGTTTGACGGGACCAACTTGGATGAATGGACAGGCAACACGACGGCGTACCGTGTGAGTGAGGAAGGCACCCTGGCTATCTATCCCACCGAGGGGTCCGGCGGAAACCTGTATACGAAGGAGGAATTCGCGGATTTCGTTTACCGATTTGAATTCCGGTTGACACCTGGTGCGAATAATGGCATAGGCATCCGGGCACCGATGGAAGGGGATGCCGCATACCATGGTATGGAGATACAGGTACTTGACAATGAGGCTGACATGTATAAGAACTTGGCGGAATATCAATACCATGGTTCGGTATATGGGGTCATTCCAGCCAAGCGGGGATTCCTCAAACCCGTGGGCGAATGGAATAGTCAGGAAATTTGGATCAAAGGCAACAAAATTAAGGTGACGTTGAACGGGACGGTAATTGTGGATGGTGACTTGGCTGACGCTTCTAAGAACGGCACATTGGACAAGAAAGAACACCCGGGATTAAAACGTACGACGGGTCATATCGCATTCCTTGGGCATGGTTCGGAAGTGCATTTCCGGAATATCAGGGTGAAACGGTTGTAAGATATCTGAGACAGGGATTTGAAAGTCGGACATGCATTTTCCTGCATGTCCGGCTTTTTGTTTACGGGCGAATGGCAATCACCGCGGACTAGGCTTGAATCCGATTGCTCGCTCGGTTGCCGGATTCATAAAATACATAAAGCCTAACATTGCGATATAATAAAGGACAGCGAACGCTTGATACGTTGGGACACCCCCAACTGTTGGGGAGACTGGTAGTATAAGTAAAGACATATTAAGCATATACTGTAATATCCAGACACAGACACCACTTTTCGTTTTTCCATAAACGACCGCACACATACCTGCCGCGCCCATCATATTCAGCAGGAGGGCCCATAGTGGAAGATCTGAAATCACACCGACATCGATTAAAACTGAAGGCAGCCACCAGCAGGTCCAAAAGAAACCGATGATTTGACTTGCAAAAAAAGGCTTTAGCGTTTTTGATAGTTCACGAATGGCATAGCTAACCCAAACAACCTCCCCCATAAATGCCCAAGCCAACAACATGAAAGAGATTTTTAATGGTGGGAAATCAAACTTTATAAGCGAAGAATAATCAACTCCATAATAAAAGCTCTTAAGCAATAATGCGAAAGCACAAATTGTCAATGAAAATGATAAACTAAATAGATACCATTTGGGATTAATTTTCCATGTCAACATAGGCCTAAATAAATCTTTCACTCCTTTGGTCCCTTTCGTAAAGGTTACGACACAAATCAAGAGTAATAAAAGCGCAAAAAATCGGCCGTGCTGATATGCAGATCCTATTATAATTCCTTTACTGCTTGCATACGTTATAACTGCATTAAGCAAGGGCGCAAGCGTCAGGAATATCCAGACTTCATATTTCTTAATAAAAGCTCTCATCAGATTATATAAAATAAAGTCAAAAGTGTGAAAATTTCATGTTTAATCAACAGCGGTCTATACGTTTTTTTAAGAAAGAAAGTACGATTGTAGTGGAATCGCTACAATTGAGCGAAAAGCCGCAGTTTTTCAATTGGATTTCGTAGAAAACGCGGAGATTTGTCAAAGTAAGATTTCCAAGCTGTAAAACATGAGGAAGAGAATACTTCTGGTAGAAGACGAGCCCACCATACAAAAATTGTTACATTTCATATTGTCAAAGGATTTTGACGTAGACGCTGCAGCTAATGGTTACGAAGCTTTTGTTTATCTGGAAAACAGGAATGTGCCTGACTTGATCATCATGGATTGGGTAATGCCACACATGGATGGCAGAACCTTTCTTAAATGTCTTAAAGTAAGTGGTCTATATTGTGAAATACCCGTAATCGTATTATCTGCTTCTGAAGATATTCGCGAGAAATTGAACGATCTCCCGTACGCCGTTAATCAATGTCTCCGTAAACCTTTCGATCCGCTTAGGTTAAAGCAAACAATCGGAAATATTTTCAACACATCGACCTATGGATTTATTAACTGATATAAAAAAGGAACAGCATTTTCTTACGGTATCTATTGCATATTTAGGAACCAAGTTTAGTGACGAATTAGCGGACGACTTCTTCGATAACGCTGAAATTACTAAATTTAATCAAATCGCAGATTTGGAGCGGTTCATCAGCAATTGCAATCTATTACACGTTCCAGAATTGCTGCTGCTGGAAGTCGGCAACGAAACAGTTGAAATCAAACGCCTGATTACTGACATAAAGAATAACCCTGTCGCACAAGGAATCAGCATTATTTTGCTGAGTTTTTCGGGAAATAAAAGAATGATTGTAGACACGTTCCGGCCTTTGGTGAATGACATTTACTTTTATCCATTCAACGTAGCTGATCTTAGAGAGCGTATAAAGTTCATATTGAGATTTAAGTACATCCGAAATGAGGGCAATGCCCATTCGGTCAACGTTCCGGCACCACTTTATAGAATTCCAGTTACCAAGCGATTGTTTGATATCGTGGTTGCCGCGCTCGTCTTACTCGCTGCTGTGCCGGTCATGCTGATTATTGCATTGTTGATAAAGCTCGATTCGAGAGGTCCGGTATTTTATCGAAGCAAACGGGCAGGAACAGGCTATAAGGTATTTGATTTTTATAAATTCCGTTCCATGCGTGTCAATGCCGATGAAGAATTAGATAAATTGTCCGAGCTAAATCAGTACGCAGCAAATGGCGGCTCGTCGGCGTTCATCAAAATAAAGAATGATCCGAGAGTTACCAGACTGGGATTGTTTTTACGTAATACCAGCTTGGATGAACTTCCACAACTTTTAAACGTATTGAAGGGGGATATGTCGTTGGTAGGCAATAGACCTTTACC
>CAZTJY010000045.1:0-28022 GCA_964613725.1 uncultured Parapedobacter sp.
GAACCCCTGTTTCAAGAATGAAAATCTTGCGTCCTAACCCCTAGACGAACGGGCCTTTTTTTCAATTTCGAAAAACATGTTCTTGTTTTTCGGTCTGCAAAGATAGAAGTATTTCGATTCGTTCCAAAGAAAAATGATAAAATTTAGTGTTTAGTTTCCCGTCTCGTTAGCGGGCGTGAATAAATACCTCTTCCCTCATCATTTCCTGCCGATATGCACCAATGATTTTATGATTGCGAATAGTCGTGTCGACCTCCGAAAAGCCGTTGGTCAACAGTAACTCCTGTGCGGCTTCAGGCGTATAGAGTTTGAATCCATAGGCGGTAAATGGAAGTTGCTCCATGAAGGAACGACTGGCGATAGCCAGGCAAAATGTACCGCTCGGTTTCAGCATACGTCGGATTTCAGCGAGCTGTATGCCGGGGTTGTCCCAAAAGTATAGGGTGTTGACGGTAAATATATTATCAAACGACTGACTAGGGAACGGGAATGTCTGCCCATCGGTCAATTCGAAACGCATGCGCCCCGCATTGATGTGGTATTCGTTGATTTTGCGGGCTTCTTTAACCATCGTTTCGGACCAATCTACGCCGGTGTACAGAACATCCTGGCCCTTGGATAGCAAGTACGACGCAAAATTCCCATTACCAGGGCCGATTTCCAGCACCTGAGCGTCCGGTTGGTAAGCCATGAGATCGATGGCATAGCGAGTCATTTCGCCGTTGCTCACATTCATGTGTTCGGCGGTTTCGATTCCAGCTTCGCCTTCCGGTTTAGCAAGCTGCGCTGCGACTGCCTTGAAATCGGTAGGTTTGCCCATGACGTTCAGCGTTTATCGACACTGTACTTGCCGGGTCCCACGAAAGCTAGACCGGTGAAGACCACACCAATTTCGATGGCGTGCGAGGCCCCCATGAGGCCGTCGCCACGGTCTAGGTGCGAGAGCGCAGCAATAAGCATAGTGAACGCGAGCGAGATGGCCACGGGTCGGAAAAACAATCCGAGCAGGAAACATGCACCACCGGCGGTTTCGGCAAGTGCGGCCAAAAAACCCCACATTATCGGCATAAAGGTGACGCCGATATTTCCCATGGCGCTGCCAACGCCCTCCCACCGGTCGGGGCCTCCCAGCAGCTTTGGGTAACCATGCATGATAAACATGAACCCAAGGCCAATACGAATGAGTAGCAGTCCGGTGTTCCTGAATTTGCTCAACGATGATAGTGCCGCCATTTTTTGATTAGTGATATTTATACGTCCTCTGTTATTTCCGCGCAAATTGATTTATCTTTGCCATGTTTGCAAGCAATGGCGTTACATTTTTCTGTAAAATTGCATTGCTTCCCCACTAAATAACTGATACATTGAGTAATACAGATTTGCCTTTTAAACGTTATACGATTACCTCGGCATTGCCTTACGCCAACGGTCCGCTACACATCGGCCACCTGGCGGGTGCGTATATTCCTGCCGACATTTATGTGCGCTATCTGCGTTTGAATGGACGCGACGTAGTTTATGTGTGCGGTTCGGATGAGCATGGCGCCGCCATTACCATCAAGGCGAAAAAGGAAGGAACAACGCCGCAGGCAATTATCGACCGATACCATGCGAAGATCAAAGACAGCTTCGAGCAATTCGGGATTTCATTTGACATCTATCACCGTACGTCGGAGAAAATACATCATGAGCTTTCGCAGGAGTTTTTTCTCAATTTGTACGAGAAAGGCGAGTTTACCGAGCAGGTAACCGAGCAATATTACGATGAGGAGTACCACCAATTTTTGGCCGATAGGTACATCACAGGCACCTGCCCCAACTGTAAGAACGAGGGGGCTTATGGCGACCAATGTGAGAAATGTGGTACATCCCTCAATCCGACGGATTTGATTAATCCGATTTCGACATTAAGCGGGAAGCCGCCGGTGCTCCGCGAAACTAAACATTGGTATTTGCCGCTCGATAAATACCAGCCATGGCTGGAAAAGTGGCTGCTCGAAGGAAAGAAAGACGTGTTGAAACCGAATGTTTATGGGCAATGCCGCTCGTGGCTCAAATCGGGCTTGCAGCCCCGATCAATGACGCGTGATTTGGACTGGGGCGTAGATGTTCCACTTGACGATGCGGCCGGGAAAAAGTTGTATGTGTGGCTCGACGCCCCTATTGGTTATATTTCGGCCACGAAGCAGTGGGCGTTGGATACCGGTAATGATTGGGAAAAATATTGGAAAAAGCAGGCCGACCCCGCCGATGATGCTTGCTTGATTCACTTCATCGGCAAGGATAATATCGTATTCCACTGCATCACGTTTCCGAGTATTTTGCATGCGCATGGTGAGTACGTGCTGCCCGAGAATATACCCGCTAATGAATTTCTCAACCTGGAGGGCGATAAGCTCTCGACCTCGCGCAATCACGCCGTGTGGCTGCACGAGTACCTTGCGGAGTTTCCAAATAAGCAGGATGAGTTACGTTATGTGCTGACATCCATCCTGCCAGAGACATCGGATAGCGAATTTACCTGGCGCGATTTCCAAGCACGGGTGAACAATGAGCTGGTGGCCATTTTTGGCAATTTCATCAACCGTGTTTTGGTGCTTTCGCATAAGTATTTTGAGGGTAAGGTGATGCCGGCTACCTGCCTTACCGATACGGATCGTTTCATTTTTTCTGAATTGGAACGGTACCCGAAGCACATTGAGACATCCATTACGCATTTCCGCTTCCGCGAAGCATTGGCACAGTTCATGAATGTTGCCCGCTTGGGCAATAAGTATTTGGCCGATGCGGAGCCATGGAAGGTAATCAAGACCGATGAGGAGCGCGTAAAGACGGTATTAAATGTTGGGTTGCAGATCGCGGCCAATTTGGCGGTGCTGGCACAGCCTTTTCTGCCGCACACCGCACAGAAAATGGCTGAAATGCTTCGAATGCATGATTTAACGTGGAGTAATGCGGGCAGCGATGTGTTGCTGCCTGCTGGACACCAGTTGGGGCAGGCGCAGTTGCTGTTCGAGAAAATAACCGATGAACAGGTCAATGCGCAGCTTGCCAAGCTCTCAGAGGCTAAGACTGTTAACGGAAAAACCACTGAGGTGGTGGCCGAAGCAAAAGAGGCGATCGAGTTCTCGGACTTCGTAAAAATGGATATCCGTGCAGGTGAGATTCTTGCAGCCGAAAAAGTAGCCAAAACCAAGAAGTTATTGAAGCTTACGATAAATACTGGCATTGATCAACGCACGGTTGTATCTGGCATTGCCGAATTTTTTGCCCCAGAAGAGATTGTAGGCAGGCAAGTTGCCATTCTGGTAAACCTGGAACCGCGTACCATTAAAGGAATCGTGTCGCAGGGCATGATACTCATGGCCGAAGATGCTGATGGTCGGCTCGACTTCGTGTCGCCGCAAACGGCCGTACGTCCGGGTAGCATGATCCGATAGGTCCGATAGCGTTGGTGTTTGTGATCGCTAGCGGACTAAGGCGATGGCTTCTTTGGCGGCCTTCACATCGTGCACCCGCAAGATGTGTACGCCCTTCATAAGCATTACCGTGTTGAGTACCGTCGTGCCATTGAGCGCGTCGTCGGGCTTGATGCCTAGTTTTTTGTAGATCATGGATTTACGGGAGATGGCGCCCAGTATGGGGAGTTCGTGCACATGCAATGTTTCCAACCGACTAAGCAGCTCGTAATTTTGTTCGAGGGTTTTCGCAAACCCTAATCCCGGGTCGAGTATGATGTCCCGTACGCCCATTTGGCGTAGCGTGGCCACCTGCCTGCCAAAGAACAGGCTAACCTCACCGGTGACATCTCCGCCATAATCGGTTAGCCGTTGCATCGTATTCGGGGTGCCCCGCATGTGCATGAGAATGTAAGGTACCTGCAAATCGGCAATGGTGGCGAACATCTTGTCATCGAGGGTACCGCCGGAAATATCATTGATGATGTGGGCGCCGGCTGCGATACCCGCACGGGCTACCGTAGCACGGAACGTATCGATGGATAGGACGGCTTCGGGGAAATGGGAAGAGATGGCCTCAATTACCGGGAGCAGCCTGTCGGATTCTTCGGCGGCGCTCACATCTGCCGCGCCTGGTCGCGACGAATAGGCTCCGATATCGAGCATATCAGCGCCTTCGGTAAGCAACCGGTCGGCTTGTGCCAATGCCGCGGTCACGGTATGGTGGCGCCCACCGTCGTAAAAGGAGTCGGGCGTGATGTTCAATATGCCCATCACCTTTGGTGTGGAAAGATCGATCAGCTTGCCACCCGCGTTCATTTTACCGCACAACCACTACGCCATCGGCGATGATATTGATATCGATTTTGGGTTCGGTGATTTTGGCAATTTCTTCGGCATCTTTGCCCGCATCCTCCGCAAAGTGCCGTTGCTGGGCTACCGAAATCTCCAGCAGTTTTGCTTGGCCTTCAAGTACGATCGTTTTTCCGACGATATCCTGGGGCATGAAAAAACCGTAGTCTTTGAACCGCACCAAAATCAGGTCGCCTCCGCCCTCACGCATGACGCGTAAGAAACATCCTTTCTTTTTACATACTTCCACGACCTTACCTTCCACCTTTCCGGTGTAGGTAGAATCGGCAGTTAACTTGTTTTCCAATTGCCATACGTCGATGGCGTCGTTTTTAGTGATGGCCTTGCCGTATTGCACGCCCGGTTGAGCGGAGGGGATTTCATTCTCATTTTGGGCCATCGATGTTGCCATAAAACAACAAAGGACAACAAAGGTGAATGCTATTTTCTTCATAACCACTTTCTTCAATATGCAAACTTAGCTATTTCGTCGGAAATAAATTGTCTTTAACGGCACTGAAGCTAGTATGAATAAGTCACCTATTTAGGCCACGCTAACGGCGAATAAACGAAAATTGACCGTCGGGCTCGAGCTTCATCACAATGGATGCCGCTCCACGCCGGGGGTCGTCTTGGCCGTGCGTAACTACGTAATCGACACCGTCGATAACGGATTGGTCGATTTCGTTGAAGTTAGCAGGCGCCGTGAGGCCGCTGATGTTGGCCGACGTAGAAACTATGGGTTTGCGGAACCGTTGGAGCAGCGCCGAACAGAAGGGGTGCCGCACGACTCGGATGCCGATACTACCATCTGCGGCGAGGAGATTTGGCGCTAGGTTCTTCGCACCAGAATAAACAATCGTAAGCGGTCGTTCCGTATATTCGATGAGCTGGTAGGCAACCTCGGGGACCTCCTTCACATAACTCTGGAGCTTATGGTCGCTGTCGAGCAATACAATCAAGCTTTTTGCCTGGTCGCGTCCCTTAAGCCGGAATACGCGGTCTATGGCATCTGGGTTGGTGGCGTCGCAACCGATGCCCCAAATGGTATCGGTCGGGTATAGGATCAGCCCTCCGTTCCGCAATGTTTCGAGGGCTTGATTGATATCCGTTTGTTTAACTTCGTTATGCATGGTGCCACAGCCGGTAGTCGCTATACGGCTACGTTATGTTCGCGTAGCGCATCGTTGAGCGATGTCTTTTTGTCCGTCGACTCTTTGCGCTTCCCGATAATCAGTGCGCAGGGAACTTGGTATGCGCCGGCGGTGAATGTTTTGGTATAGGATCCAGGGATAACCACAGACCTTGCCGGCACAACGCCTTTGTATTCGACGGGTTCCGTGCCGCTGACATCGATGATTTTCGTCGAGGCGGTGAGTACTACATTAGCACCCAATACGGCCTCCGATTCAACGTGGACGCCCTCTACCACAATGGCCCGCGACCCGACGAAGACATTGTCTTCGATGATGACAGGAGCAGCCTGCACCGGCTCTAGCACGCCGCCGATACCTACGCCACCGCTGAGATGTACATGTTTGCCGATCTGTGCGCATGATCCCACCGTTGCCCAAGTGTCTACCATGGTGCCTTCGTCTACATAGGCTCCGATATTGACGTACGATGGCATCATGATGACGCCCTTGGCCAAATACGCACCGTAGCGGGCAATCCCATGCGGCACCACACGTACACCCAACTCTTTATAGTTGGTTTTAAGTTTCATCTTATCGTGGAATACGAATGGGCCTGTAGCCACCTCTTCCATCTGCCGGATGGGAAAATAAAGAATGACAGCCTTTTTTATCCAATCGTTTACATGCCAGCGGGTGCCGATGGGTTCAGCCACCCGCAACTCTCCACCGTCCAGTCGTTGAATGACCGCCTCAATTGCTTCCCGGTACTCTTTATATTCCAAAAATTGCCTGTTTTCCCAGGCACCTTCAACCAGTCCTTTTAATTCCTTAATCATATTAAGCCGTGTATCGAAAGTTGTTCGGGCAAAGAAAGCAAATTCCTGTGACTTACGCTACTTTTTGCCTAAGTTTGCTGTAATGGCTGAAGTGGAAAAGTTACGTGTAGACAAATACTTGTGGGCAATCCGCGTATTTAAGACGAGAAGCCTGGCAACAGAGGCGTGCAAAGCAGGCCGAGTAAAGCTCGATGGCCGCAGTGTGAAGCCTTCCGCGTTGGTGAAAGTGGGCGATAGCTTCCACATCCAGAAAGGGATGGAGAAGAAGGTTCTACGGGTTACCGGCTTGTTGGATAAACGGGTGGGCGCCAAAACGGCAATCGCTTTTTACGAAGATCTTACGCCATTGGAAGAAACCTATGGGTATAAATCGATGTACCGAGCATCGGTCCCTACGCGCGACCGCGGCACGGGCAGGCCCACTAAAAAGGACCGCCGGGACATCGACAGTTTACAGAATGATTGGTGGGAAGCGGATTAAGGTTTGCTGAATTTCTGGCCTTCGATATTGACCAGTGCCGCGGCGATTGGGTAAGTGATGCTCGTGGTCGTATCGTTGCCAGTGAAATGCGTAGGTAATACCAGTCCGCTACCAATGGACTTGTAATTGCTGATGGCGTACCTACTGGAGCTGTTGTTGGGCCGCCACTGGTGTATCCGCCCCGTTTGTGCATCAATATAAAGTTGACCCGCTACAGTGTCTCCAAAGCTTGTACGTTTGTTCTCAATTTCCAAGACCGTAAAACGTTGGGAGCCCACAAGTTTCTCCCCGGCGATGTGATAAGAAACTTGGTTTCCCTCCAAGATTGTGGGTAAAAATAAAAACTGCGCATCGTTGTTGAACTCTTCGGTGATTTCGGTAATGATGTCTTCCGTGGTGCGCGGGTTTTCGAGCTTTATGTTATTGATATACACCGACCCTTCGCTTGTTTCAACGTTGAATAATACGGTAATCGTTTCATCATCTGTCGTAATACCGTCGAACCGACAGTTGCCTGTTTGCTTGTCCCAAAGATATTTACGCTCGCCTTGTGCAAATGAATGACGCCCACCTATGCAACTAAACATAAAATACCGGGCATTTTCCCAATTCGTTTGCCCCCCGGCCGCATCCCAGAGTTTGCTTGCCAGATTTTTGTCTGTGGCTGATGGCATGACTTGCCCATGTGCGGTAGCTACGCAACACCATAAGGCAACCAATAGGTTTAGCTTGGATTTGACAGAACGTTGCATCATCTTTATCATTCTTGTTTTTCAACCCGACTATCATTGCTGGTTGAAAATGCGGAAGGTATTAATGACCGCAAATGGGTAACTTTATGTGACGGATAGTAACGATTACCGGAGCCGTTTTGTTTTCGGATATGTATTGTAGGCTGGGCAGGTTTTTGGTGAGCAGGATTGTAACGACAATGAAGCTAATGTAAATGAGGCAATGCCGATAATGAGTATCCTTTTCATACGATTAGCGGATTAACTATTATTGTTGGTCGGAGGGGCACTTAATTGTGCCATCTGAATAGCGGTAATAGCAGCTTCTTCACCTTTGTTGCCATGTTTCCCGCCCGCCCTATCCAGCGCTTGTTGCAAAGTGTCAGTTGTTAAAACGCCGAAGATAGCGGGTTTATTGTGTTTCAATCCAACATTGGTAATGCCATGGGCAACAGCGCTACAGATAAAATCGAAATGTTTGGTTTCCCCCTGGATAACACAGCCGAGGCATATCACAGCATCCACCTGGCTATCGCGGAAAAGGATGTCTGCCCCAGCCGTGAGTTCGTAGCTACCCGGTACGTAAACCACCTGGATATATTCTTCACGCGCGTCGTGCTTAATCAGTGCCTCAAATGCACCATCTAATAGCGAGCCCGTCACCTCAGCGTTCCATTGCGAAACGACAATGCCAAACCGATAGGGAGCCGCCGAAGCGACTTCGATATGGGAGAAATCAGAAAGATTCTTGTGATGACTTGCCATGAGTGGTTAAAGCGAAGACTATAATTGCGCTTCTGCCCTTGCAATGAAACCTTCAATAGAGGTAGCTTCATGACTTTCCGGGTAGTCCGACTGAATGCGTTTATAGGTCGAAACCGCGTTTTTGAAATCGTTTTGGGCTTCGTATACCAAACCAAGCTTTTTGAGTAGCAACGGTGATGTGAACGCGTTCGCGTTTTTTTCCGCTGCCTTTTTGTAGTATGACGCTGCTTTTTTATAATCCTTCAATTCGGAATATGCGTCGCCAAGCAGGCCGATAACGAGCGGATCTAATATGACGCTGCCGGTATTCGTGTATTTTTCCAAGGCATTGATTGCTTCTTGGTAATTGCCTTGCCGAAGGTATAGGCCGCCTAAGTAGGCATTGGCTACATTGGCGGATTTGGTGTTTTCGTACTCGGCGGCGATTTCCTTGAACCCGGGATAAGACCCATCGCCATCAATCGCGCGTTGCTGTAGAGAATCGATGCTAGCATATGTTTCTGCCTTGAAAAGCTGGTTAGCAGCGGTTTCCGCGCGGGGGGCGAGATAAAAACGCTGGTAGCCGATATAAAGTAGTACCAATACAACGATACCACCGATGATGAATACTAAACTTTTTTGGTTTTCTTGAACGAAATTGCCGCTTGCTGTATGCTTGGCACCGGCTGAAGGCGCCTTATGTTTTTGATTGTTTGACATTTCTGTTTCTAAATTCGGACTGCAAAAATACACTTTTACAATTTATATCCAAGTGCTTTTTGAAAGGGCGTGTTAAACATCGATGCCATTCTTATGTTTCTGGTCGAGTTCTTCGTAAATAGAGTTATTGCTCTTGAATTCTGGTACGAGTTCCTTCATTTTTAAAACAATCTCCCGCTCGTTTTGGGTCTTGGTCATGTCGATTAGCGCATTGATTTCAGCTTCTACTTGTTCAAAATCGTATTCCCTTACTTTGGCAACCATAATTTTTTGATGGTGAGTGGGCAGGGTGTTTTCTAGGTCATTGAGCAGCTCTTCGTATAATTTCTCGCCCGGCCGAAGCCCGGAATATTCGATAGAGATGTCTTTATTTGGTACAAGTCCCGACAGTTTGATCATTTTGGTTGCCAACTCGACAATCTTTACCGACTTGCCCATATCAAACACGTAAATCTCCCCTCCTTTACCCATTGATCCGGCCTCCAATACCAGCTGACATGCTTCGGGAATTGTCATGAAATACCGAGTAATTTCGGGATGGGTAACCGTAACCGGACCGCCTTTTTCGATCTGTGCCTTAAACCGTGGGATTACCGAACCGTTGGAACCCAGTACATTCCCGAACCGGGTGGTGATAAATCTCGTGTCGGTACTTGGTGCGCTGCCATGGCGTACGGCTCGTCGACGCGACAAATAATTAAAATAGGTTTGCACATAAATTTCGGCAATCCGCTTAGAAGCGCCCATCACGTTGGTGGGGTTTACCGCCTTATCTGTGGATATCATGACGAAATTCTCCGCCCCATGGGCGACAGCTAAACGTGCGATTAACCGCGTGCCCATAATATTGGTTCGAACGGCTTCCACAGGATGGTTTTCCATCATTGGTACGTGCTTATATGCGGCTGCATGATACACGTAGTGGGGCTTAAATGTCTTGAACAATGCCTCCATACGGTCTTTGTCTCGTATGTCTCCGATGAATGCATGGTACACCTGGTTTTTCTGTAAATCCTCAAGTTCTAATTGCAGTTCGTGCAGCGGGGTTTCTGCTTGATCGGTAAGGATGATCATTTGAGGGCTATATTTGCCCAATTGACGGGCAATTTCGCTGCCAATGGATCCTGCGGCTCCCGTGACCAGTATCCGCTTACCGGCAAGTTGCTGCTTGATAGATAAGTTGTTGATTTTGATGGGTTCACGCTCCAGCAAATCTTCAATGCGTAGCTTCTGGATTTGATTAGGCGTAAGTTCGCCATTGATTAGTCGGTGCACTGGTGGCATCGTGAGGACGTTGATACTACGCTCCAAACACAGGTCTACAATATTGGCTTTCTTCTCTACAGGTATGTTATGTGTTGAAATGATGAGTTCATCTACCTTGCCTTGCACAATCAACTGCTCGAAATAATCGGTATGGTAAATTTGTATGCCATCGATTATCTTGCCGACTTTATGTAGGTTGTCGTCGATGAAGCCTACAACCACATTTTCTGCATGATGATCGTGGTCAAGTGTACGCTTGGCCGCAATACCCAAATCACCGGCACCGTAAATGACGGTTTGTTTACGTGTGGATTTGAGATTTTTGATATAAAGGAAAAATAGCTTCACCGTAGAGCGGTAGGTAATCAATAACAAGAAACTCATCAAGCCATAGGCTATCAGCAAACTATTAGAGATCAACGGCGGGCGGTTGAGCGCAATTAAGATGGTGTTGACCAAAAATAGTCCCGCCACACTCAATGATACCGATGAGAGAATGCGGACCGAATCCAGGGCGCTGGTATAGCGTACGATGCCGGCATACATTTTTAGCCGATAGAATACCAGGGCACTTACGGCAAACACCACGAGTAACGTCCGGCTGAAGTCGGTGGAATTGATGGTGCTATAAGTAAATCGGTTTAACAGGAGGTAGGCAAAAAATAATGCTATTGCACTGCAGCCCAAGTCTAGCGTGAAGATAATCCAGCGGGGGACGATATTGAATCTGTCAAACATCCAGTGTGATTAACGTGCAGCGTTACTTATGTCGCCATACTGTAAATGCGCTTCAAATATAGGTATTTTCCATTAGCAAACAAGAGCGAATATATTTTAAGTCGTTCTTGGCAAGTGAGTTGGACGTTTGACTTCGCCTATTCCTACACAATTAGCGCCTATTTTATTAAAAGTTTGATTATTTTCGCATGATGAACCTTGATATAATGATAAAGTGAGCGCATCATGAGTGAGCTATCGAAGTTGGCGCGCCAGGCATTGCTGCAACCGCAGGAAGCGATGCTTGAAACAGGGAGGAAGAAAAACAGCCTTTACATCGGCATACCCAAAGAAATCAGTTTTCAGGAGAATCGCGTTCCATTGACGCCACTTTCTGTTGCATTGCTTGTGGAATATGGCCACGAGGTCGTATTGGAAAGTGGCGCTGGCGATGCCGCCAATTTTCTTGACCACCATTACAGCGAACAAGGCGCACGTATTGTACATGACAAGGAAGAAGTTTATCGGGCCGATATCATCATTAAAATAGCACCACCTACCCTCGAAGAGGTTGCCCTCATGCAGAATGGGCAAGTATTGCTTTCGTCGCAGCAGCCTTCGTTGATGGGCATCGATTTACTGCATGCCTTAATGAAAAAGAAGATAACGGCGCTTTCCTATGAATATTTGCGGGATGAGGGCAATACCCTGACCGTGGTACGGGCTATGAGCGAGATTGTGGGTGCAACGTCTGTATTGATTGCTGCCGAATACCTAAGCAACGTGTTCGATGGAAAAGGGTTGATGTTGGGCGGAGTTACCGGCGTGCCACCCACAGAGATGGTCATTCTCGGTGCGGGCACGGTGGGTGAGTTCGCGGCGCGTACGGCCATTGCATTGGGGGCGCAGGTGAAAGTGTTTGACAGTTCGATATACCGATTGCGCCGGCTGCAGAATAACGTGGGAAGTCGGGTATTTACGTCGGTTATCCAGCCAATTGTACTCCGTAAAGCGGTAATCGGCTGTGATGTGGTCATCGGCGCCATCCGTGCCGTCCACGGCCGTAGCCCATGTATCATCAGTGAGGAAACGGTCTCTCGGATGAAACCCAACTCGGTATTGATTGACATCAGTATCGACCAAGGGGGCTGCTTTGAAACGTCCGAAATCACCAACCATGAATCGCCCGTATTCCGTAAGTACGATGTCATTCATTATTGTGTGCCCAATGTAGCGTCGCGGGTGGCGCGGACGGCGACCTATGCGCTGACGAATATTTTTACACCGATTTTATTGGATATCGGCGAGATGGGGGGCATTATGAACCTTATCTGGGCAAAGCCTGGCGTACGGAATGCCATTTACTTGTACCAAGGGCATCTTACCAATAAAGATATGGCGACTAAGTTTAACCTAACACCCAAAGACTTGGATTTACTCGTCGTCTCTAACCATTAAATGAGCAATTATGCAATACATAAAAGCGATTTTCGGGACTGTGCTTTTGGTGATGGTCATGCTAACGGCCGTTAGCCAGGAAGAGATCATGTTGTACGGTACAGAGGTGCCCAACAGCAAGCCTTTTGTTATGGAAGAGGTGCGTACAACGGATAACAACGGTATTACACGTGTAACTGGAGTAACGAGCCCCACGTTAACCGCCTATTTCCCGCCAACGAATGTGGTGAATTCCGGGAAAGCCGTCATCATTTGCCCCGGTGGGGGATATGCGATATTGGCTATTACCCATGAAGGGCATGATATTGCCAAATTGCTCGCAGCTAATGGCGTCAGCGCTTTTGTACTGAAGTACCGGTTGCCAAAGGACGAAATCATGGTGGATAAGCGCATCGGTCCGCTGCAGGACGCCCAGCGGGCCATCCAACTGGTGCGCGAAAGGGCGTCTGAATGGGGAATCGCTGAAAACCAGATCGGTATTGCCGGCTCTTCGGCAGGTGGCCACCTGGCAGCCACACTGTCTACCCATTATCAGAATGCGGTTATCGCCAATCCGCACCACACCTCCCTGCGTCCCGATTTTTCGTTGCTACTTTATCCGGTTATCAGCATGCGAGCGCAGTTGACCCACGGCGGCTCGAAAAAGAACTTGTTGGGCGACAGTCCCGCAGCAGCCGATGTAGCGCTGTTTTCCAACGAACTGCAGGTGACCGAAGATACGCCCCCAGCTTTTCTGGTGCATGCCGAAGACGATACAGCGGTACCCATAGCTAACAGTGAAGTGTATGTGGCCGCGCTCAATAAGCATGGTGTCGACGCTAAGCTCCTTACGTACCCTAAAGGAGGCCATGGGTTTGGCCTAAATAACAAAACGACCACAGATAAGTGGTTTAATCATTTCATAACCTGGCTGGCCAAGCGTTGAAGCACCGGTTCAATGCGATGCAACGTACCATACGTACCCGTATAGCACCCACGCCGAGCGGTTATCTGCATCTGGGCAACGTGCTTTCTTTTGCCCTAACGTCGGTGCTGGCCAAGCAGTCGGGTGCCCACATCATGTTGCGCATCGATGACCTTGATCGGGACCGAGTGCGTACCGTATATGTGAAAGACATCTTTGATACGTTGGCGTATCTCGATTTGCCGTGGGATGAGGGACCTGCGGACTATGGAGCCTATGCATCCACCTATTCGCAGATGCACCGCTTGAAGTTATATGAGGAGGCATTGGAACAATTGCGTTCACAGGGAGCCGTTTTCGCATGCGATTGTTCGCGTACGATGTTGCAGCGCAACCACCCGAAGGGCGTATATACCGGGAGGTGCAAACATCGCGGCCTGCCATTGGACGGCACAGGTAATTGCTGGCGTATTGACACGGACAAGGCAGACCTTCCGGCGTCTGTGCAGCATTTCATCGTTAGGAAGAAGGACGGGATGCCGGCCTATCAATTGACTTCCTTGGTAGACGACAAGCACTTCGGGGTAGATTTGATTGTGCGGGGGCAAGACTTATGGGGATCGACAATGGCGCAAATCTTTCTAGCCGAGATACTAGGGTACGAGCCCTTCCGTAAGGCATCGTTCGTGCACCATATTTTGTTAAAAGCAGGTGCCACCGGTGAAAAAATGTCCAAATCGGCCGGAGCTACGTCGATTCGGTATTTGCGAAATAACGGCTATTCAAGCGCGGATATCTACCAGATGATCGGCAGGATGGCGGGTTTGCGAGAACCGATTTCCACTTGGGCGGATTTGGTACCCTTAATACCCGTATTTGTCCTTCCAATTTAATCGTAGCTTTTCCCGTAGTTTTTCCTCCGCTGGGTTCTTGCCGGGGTCGTATAGTTTCATGCCGCTCAACCCTTCAGGCATAAATTCCTGATTGACAAAGTTGCCTTCATGCGCATGGGCATATTGGTAGTCTTTGCCGTAATCCAATTGCTTCATTAGCTTGGTAGGCGCGTTCCGTATGGGCAATGGTACAGGTAGATCGCCTGTTTTACGCACCAGCGCCTGCGCCTTATTGATCGCTTCGTAAGCGGCATTGCTTTTGGCCGAAGACGCCAAATAGGTAACGGTTTGCGAAAGGATGATTCGTGATTCTGGCCATCCGACCACGTTAACCGCCTGGAAACAATTATTGGCCAGCAGTAACGCATTGGGATTAGCATTGCCGATATCTTCAGAGGCAAGGATGAGCAGGCGACGGGCAATAAACAAGGGGTCTTCGCCGCCTTCGATCATGCGGGCCAGCCAATAAACGGCGGCGTTAGGGTCGCTGCCGCGGATCGATTTGATGAAAGCCGATATGATGTCGTAATGTTGCTCGCCCGTTTTGTCGTAGCGCGCCATATTCTGCTGCACTTGTTTAAGTACGAAATCGTTGGTGATTTCAAGGGGTGCACCTCCAGCTGAATTGACGACTAGCTCGAGGATGTTGAGTAGTTTTCGGGCATCCCCTCCCGAGAGCCTGAGCAGGGCTCCGTGCTCTTTGACGGCGATGGGCAGGTTTCGAAGGTATTCGTCTTCTTCCAGTGCTTTGTCGATGAGACTAATTAATTCGGCCTCGGTCAGGTGTTCCAGCACATACACTTGGCACCGTGAAAGCAGGGCCGATATGACTTCGAATGAAGGATTCTCCGTGGTGGCCCCGATTAGCGTAACCAGTCCGCGCTCGACCGCTCCGAGTAGCGAGTCTTGCTGCGACTTGGAAAACCGATGGATTTCATCGATGAAGAGGATGGGTTGTTCTTGCTGGAAATTGCGTAGCTGAGTCGCCTTATCGATAACCTCGCGTACGTCTTTTACACCTGAGTTGATGGCGCTTAGGCTGAAAAATGGCCGGCTCAATTGTGTCGAAATAATCGACGCCAATGTCGTTTTGCCAACGCCCGGTGGTCCCCACAAAATCATGGAGGGGATGTTTTGTTGATGGATGGCCCGATAGAGCACGGCGTCTTTACCAATGATGTGTTGCTGACCTACATAATCAGCAATGGTAGTGGGTCGCATCCGCTCTGCCAATGGGATTTTTGTTGCCATAATTCTTAGCAAAAGTAAGTGGATTTATGGTATATGGCGAAAAATTCAGGAACAATTTTTGTATCTTGGTGCGCTGATTGGAACTACATATGAAGGTAAAACAGCCGCTGCGGCGCTTTTTGATGAGCTTTTGCTTCTTTTTGTGGGTTGGTTTGGCGGCCGTTTTTGGCCAGGGAAGCGTCGATTTTTCCGGTACCATATCCAAATATGACAGCACTTTTTCAGGCATTGGCCCTGAAGTTTATTTTTTACCGCCGCCTAAAACGGAAGCTGAATTATTGGATGATCGGTACGCGGAAAAGGAAGTAGACTCCGTATTGGTGGAAGAATATGTGGAGCGGATGCAGTACTACGATCGCTTAGAAATGACCGGCCATGGAGACGTCGCCGTTAAGTATGTGCCTATCCGGGAATCACAAGTATCCAGTACAGAAGGCAAATTATTGATGGCGGCGGATTACAACGCTGCCCGCAATAATCTTAGTGCGCTAGGCGATGTCCAGAACCGATTGGCAATGGAATATGTTGCTGTGGGGGCCGTGAATTACGCTGTTGAGTTTTTTGAGAAGGCTATTGCCGCGAAAAAGACTACGAATAGCATGGACGATTGGGAAACTATTACGCACAACCTCGCCGTGGCCTATGAATACCTGGGGCAGTTGGATAAAGCATATAAGCTTCGGGAAGCGCTCTATGTACGCGCCGTAAAGAGCCACGACAGTGGCAGTCAAGCAACCGCGTTGATGAAGTTAGCATTAATCAAAGCAAAAACGGGCGCGTGGGCTGAGGCCGAGCGAGATATCATCCGAAAGGTGGTGCCCCTGTTCCGGCGGATACGAGACGAAGCGGGGCGGGCTTCGGCTTATAGTACGCTGGCTGCAATCTATACGCTCCAACATAAATACCCCGAGGCGCAATGGTTTTTAGTGCAAGCCAAGACCATTGTGGACCGGGAAGGAATTTCGGAGCAGTTGCCCGAGATTATGTTCCAACTGGCCGAAACGAAGAAGTATGCAGGCAACCCGAGGGTGGCTATCGAGGAATATAAAGTGGCTAGCGACCTAGCGAAAAAGGACCATCGGATTGGTATGCAGTTGGCCATCCAAGATGCGCTGGGCAATTTATATCACGAAGCGGGAGACTATGATGGTGCCGCACTTGCCCTCAACCAGTATGATACACTGAAGAATATATTATTCAAAGGGGTGGTACCCGTAGACAATTGAGGTAAATTTGGATAATAATTAGGTGATTAAGATAATTGGATTTTAATTACATTTAGCGACTTGAAAGTGTGATATCGTGGATGGCGCACAATCGGAATTTAGGGACAGGATTATCAGTATGGAGAATATGTTGAAGAAAGTTTTTTTTGCCTTGTTTGTAGTGGCCATAGCGGCCTGCGGATCCAAACCACGGGTCAACCTGGATGCGGAAGTGGGTGCTTTACAGCCTACTGCCCAACATGCGGTGATTGCTAAGGATGTGGTTGGGTTATTTGAATCGGTGAGCTACAAGAAGGTTCCGTTCAACGATTCCATTTCGTCGATTATCTTCGATAATCTGATCAATGCGGTAGACCAAGGGAAGAATTACCTGCTACAAACGGATATCGACGAGTTTGAACAATACCGGCATACGCTGGCGCAGGATTTTCGTGAAGGAGACCTCAGTGCGGCCTACCATATATTTAATGTGTACTTGGAACGTTATCTCGGGCGGTTGGAGTATGCTATAGGACAGGTGACTGTACCGCATGATTTTTCGGTAGACGAAGTATATGTTTACAATCGGGAAGATGCAAATTGGTTTGCGTCGGAGGCCGATGCGGATGAACAATGGCGTAAAAGGGTGAAATATGATTTGCTCAACTTGCGCATCAGCGGAGACGGTAGTGATTCAACAACGGCCAAGCAGAAAGAGACGCTGACTAAGCGATATGAGAATTTGATTTCGATGGCCAAGAAAACGGACAACAACGAGGCTTTCCAAGTAATCATGGCAGCGCTCACAGACGCCATCGATCCGCATACAAGCTATTTCAATCCGTATTTCGCACAGCGTTTTAACGAGGAGATGGCCAATACTTTTGAAGGCATCGGGGCAAGGTTGACCATCGAAAATGAGGTGGTGAAGGTTGCAGATGTGATTGTCGGCGGGCCCGTATATCGAGAAAAAGCTTTGCAGATTGATGACCGTATCATCGGTGTGGCACAGGGCGAGGACGGCGAGTTTGAAGATATTATCGGTTGGAAACTGGATCACGCCGTAACCAAGATCAAAGGTCCGAAAGGTACCGTTGTCCGGCTAAAGGTAATTTCTGCGGGTCAGGAACTTACGGCAGAGCCTAAAATCGTATCGCTTACGCGCGACCGGGTGGTTATCGAAGATGAGTCTGCCAAGCGCGAGATTAAGGAGGTGGTAGGTGACGATGGTAAAACCTATCGGGTTGGTATCATCAGCCTTCCCAAATTCTATATCGACTTCGCCGCTTACCGACGTAACGATCCGAATTATAAAAGTACAACCCGCGACGTCAGGTTGTTGCTCGATTCGCTGAAACAGGATAGTGTGGATGCTGTGGTGATGGATCTGCGGTTTAATGGTGGTGGGTCGCTTCAAGAGTCCATTGAGTTGACCGGCTTATTTATCGATAACGGCCCGGTAGTGCAGGTGCGTGATACACGCGACCGGATCGAGGTGAATAGCGACCGGGAAGATGGGGTGGCTTGGGATGGACCATTGGGTGTTATCATCAATCGGTTCAGTGCTTCTGCCTCCGAAATTTTTGCTGCTGCAATACAGGATTACGGTCGGGGGATTATTCTGGGCTCGCAATCGTATGGCAAAGGGACGGTGCAATCGGCCATAGACATGAGCCGAGTTATCAGCCCGACCGACCGTTTATTGCTCAAAGCGGGGGCAGATGATGATCAACGCCTTCCGGATGGAGCACCTCAGTTTGGTCAGATTAACATTACCCTTGCCAAGTTTTACCGAGTTACGGGTAGCAGCACCCAACACAGAGGCGTAGAACCGGATATCGTGTTTCCATCCTTGTACGCCGCTGAGAAGTACGGCGAAAGCTCGGAACCATCGGCACTGCCATGGGACCGCATTGTGGCTACTGATTTTGCGCCGGTTGCTGAGTTAAAACCTGTAATCGATAAATTGGCTTCTAAACATCAGGCGCGTATGGAAGACGCTCCGGCTTATGGCTTCCTGCTCGAAGACATCGAAACGATGAAGAAGCAGGAAACGGAAACCAGTGTGACTTTGCAGGAAGAGCGGCTCAAAAAAGAGCGTGAAGAAAACCGTTTGAAAAGAAAGGGGCGTACTGAAGCATTGCAGCAATTGCAAATAAACCTACCGCGTAGCGGTGCTTCCACGGCAGTGGATGAAGGCCTCGATTTTATTCAAGAGGAAAGCCTCGCGGTGATGGCCGATTACGTGGCGATGGTGAAGAAGTAGGAAACGGTGATTGCAGCAACAGTTTGCGGATGTCTGTCTTTATTTAGCATCAATATCCGCATCTGCGAAAATAGTGGTTAAGTCTTGCATATCAATCTTCTGATTCCCACTGATTTATTGACCTGACAGCGGCTTTTGTTGTTGCATGCGTAAGGTCGATCTATAAATTTCACCAAGGGTCGGTCATACGCAACTGACCCCGTGCAGAAACCCCATCTTCATTCACTTTTTAGGCAGTGGATACGTGCCTGTATAAGGTAGCCGATAGATATATTGATAGAACAACTGCCGTGTCGGATACGGCTTTACGACCGCTCCTAGACCGCTGCCGGACTGCTACGGTGGTCTCAGGGGGGTACGAGCGCTTTCGAGCGGTCCACGTGCTGGTTTTCAGCAGCGAAACAGCAAGAAGATGGCCGGCATACCGCACGAAGATCCGACCATTATACGGAGCCTTTCGGGTACCGGTACCCCTTTGGGAAACGTGCACACGGAAGCGGAACGCCTTGCTGACGGCGGTCAAGAGAAAGGCCAGCCAGCCCCGTGCTCCAGTCCACCTTCCCTTATCCCCTATCCGTGGGATATCCGTATGATACCGGTATATATCTCGGTAAAAAGGCCAAAAGAAGGCACTTACCGAAGGTATACGGCAAACCTACGGGAGAAATGCACATTCGGAGAGGCAAAGGATGGCGCGGGGAGCGGGTTGGGACCATGCTGGAGACCCCTTCGAATCGGCTTCGGAGGTAAGCTTGCACGCCACGCTGCCTTGTACTGCACTTAACTGGCGGCGCCAAACGGAGTCCAGTAGGAGCGCAATACAAACCCAGCCTAAGACCAGACCAAGCACCCAAGCCATTCCGAAGGCGATCCCGTAAGAATGCGGACCGCGAGGTGTCCGTTAACCACTCGGGATTGGTTCGAATTTAGCAGGCTATTGGTTCGGCAGTTGCTTGCCATTGCTTCGGCATTTTCCCGAAGGGATGCCGAAGGTTTCTCGAAGGCCAGTCGAACAATTGTCGAAGCGCTGTCGAAGGATTGTCGAACAGGTCCCGAACAGCAGTCGAACACCCGTCGAAGAAATATCAAAGAATCGTGTGTTTGTACCCATGCGAAGGTCCCCGCCCGTAGCAGGCTGGGCCTAGTTTTAGCTTATCAATTGAATCTTTCGCCAATTTAAGTTCGGATAAGATTCCTGCCTTCATGAATAAAGGTATTTTTTCGAAGGTGTTCAGCATATCCGAAGTGCCACGGTTAAAACAGGAGGAACGCATGGCATACGAAGCAAGGACAAATGGGTGTGGGACAGCGCGATTTCGCTGGCCGAGAAGCGGGCAGCACGGAAGGCAGCAGAGGAAATCAAACATGTAGTTCATAGGGCGGATACGCCTTAAAGGTGAAGATGCGGTAGTTGTTTTCACTCATTAATATGTAGCGTTAAAGATAGACGCTCATTCCAAGGTATACCAATTTTTAAACCCAGTCGATACCGCATTATCTATAATTGACTACATCATTACCTCTCATAAGAAATAGTGTATATGGTACACATAGGCGCCAATCGTGAGTAGGTGAAAAAATGTTATATCTAATTTATTTACAGTATGTTAATCATGATATCCTGAGTGTATTGAGAAAATTTTATAGCCATGATGTAGGGATGTGCAAGCTGTTTATTTGTTGCTTGTCGTAATACATCACAATTTTGTAAAACAATACGGCGCAAAAAGCTGTAAGATAACAAAGGCCGATTAAATCCCGCCAAGAAAATCGGGATGTACGTGAATTAAATGATTGATTAACCAACTAACTAAAAACAACATGAGGAATTTATTTACATGCTTCTTATTGCTGTGCATGGTTCCTGCCTTAGCCCTGGCACAGTTCAGAGTAAGTGGCCGGGTAACTGATGCGTTGACCTCAAGCGGTATGCCGGGTGTCACGGTAATCGTTAAGGGCACGGAGACAGCTGTGCAGACCAATGCTGAGGGAAACTATACCATTGAAGCGGGAGCGACGGATACACTGGTCTTCCGCTCGTTGGGTTACGCACTGCAGGAGGTGCCGATTTCAAACCAGACCACGATAAATGTCGTGTTGGAAGGTGAAGGTACGGAACTGGAAGAGGTGGTCGTGATTGGATACGGTACGCAACGGCAGCGCGACCTGACGACAGCGGTGACCACGGTGCGGGCAGATGACATCGCCAAGACGCCCAATGCCCAGGCGATGCAGTCATTGCAGGGCCGGGTAGCCGGTGTACAGATTGTGAGTAGCGGGGCGCCCGGCGACGGTCCAACAGTACGCTTACGGGGTATCGGTTCGTTTGAGGGAGGTTCCGCTCCGCTCTATGTAGTCGATGGAATGTTTTTCGATAATATCGACTTTCTGAACCCGAATGATATTGCTACCATTTCGGTTTTGAAAGATGCATCGGCAGCGGCGATTTACGGCGTACGCGCTGGTAACGGCGTCGTGCTCGTAGAAACTAAATCGGGTGCCTATAACAAGCCGGGCGAGATCGTTTACGATGGCTATTATGGGATCCAGAATCCGCAGAACGTGCTTAAGATGGCGAATACGCAGCAATTTGTGCAGTATATCAACGAGACGGGCAGCTCGGCAGATATCGCCTTTATTGAAGCGGCGATGCAACGATATGGACGAAGCCGGCTAGACCCGAACATTCCCGATGTCAATACCGACTGGTATCACGAAATCATGAGCCCTGCACCGATGCAGAATCATAACCTGTCGTTTAATGGTGGCGGAGAAAACACGCGCTATTCCATCGGTGGAAGTTATTTTAACCAAGAAGGCTTGCTCGATATGCGGGGTGGTAACAATTACAAACGATTGAATTTTCGTGTTAAGGTAGACAGTAAAGTGAAAGACTGGCTAAGCGTAGGGGGAAATTTCAACGTGAGCACAGCCCGCAAACAGGTTGGGGAAAATACCGCGTGGTTCAGGGCATATTTTACAGTGCCTATTTTGCCGGTTTACGACGACACGAATACAGATGCGTCACCCATACACTACGCTAACGCCCGTTTGCTGGGCTATCGCGGTGCGCAAAACCCATTTTTTCCTATGGAGTACGTTGATACACGCCATCACGTTGCCAAAGTATTGGGTAATTTCCATACGGAGATTAACTTCTGGGAAGACAAGCTGAAGTTCAGAACACAATATAATTATAGTTTGGGTCTTGTAAACCAGCGCCGGGTCGATTTCGAATATAGTGACGGTTTGACAGACCACCCGTCGGCGATCCGGCGGCAGCATACCTCGGATTACGACCAGGTGTGGGACAACTTTCTTACTTATGACGATAACTTCGGAAAGCACAATCTCAATGTTGTGTTGGGCCAATCGTACCGCAGTGAATACAGTGAACTCCTCTTCGCACGTGGAACGGCCATCAGTCCGGCACCTTCCCGGGCGGCAGAGCAGTATTGGTACCTCTCCAATGCAACAGACTTTGACGTAAATGATATTGGTGATGCAGGGGGAGGCACGTTGAATGCCAATCTTCAATTCTTATCGTTCTTCGGCAGAGCCGCGTATAATTATGACGATCGCTACCTCCTATACACCACATTCCGTCGAGATGGAAACAACAAATTCCAGAAAACGTGGGGTAACTTCGCTACGGTAGGCGCTGGCTGGGTATTGTCGGAGGAAGACTTTTTCAATGTGCCGGGCATCGATTACCTGAAGTTCCGTGTTTCATGGGGGCAGTTGGGTAACGACGCTATCAGCCCAGCAGTAGGCAGACCTACACTGCAAGAAAATAACGGCGCTATCGGCGATACACGAATCGTTGGCCGGCGATTGAACCCAACATTTGATCTTATTGAGCAATGGGAAACCACCGTAGAGAATAACTTTGGTTTGGATGCACAGTTCCTAAATAGGCGCTTGTCTTTGGAAGCTGACTACTTCATTCGTGATACACGAAATCTCGCTGTAGGTATTATTCCACCTGTATTTCGTGCTAACGAGCGGCGTAGTGTCGGCGAAATCCGTAACCAAGGGCTTGAAGTGAATTTGAATTGGCGGGACCAGCTTTCCGAAAATTTCTCCTATAACATTGGTGGTAATTTTGCGACGCTTAAAAATAAGGTGCTCGGCCTTGGTGGGCCTACTTACTTGGATGCCGGGTCGGCTGAATTTCGGCAGCGTTCGATCATTGGGCAGCCTTATCAAGCGTTCTTTGGATACGAAGTTACTGGGGTATTTGATACCAATGAGCAAATCGAGGCGACTTATGATGCCGCAACCATTGCCGAAAATAACTTGCAGCCTGGCGACCTCATTTTCAGGGACCAAAACGGCGATGGGCTTATCAATGATGAAGACCTTGTGGTGCTGGGGACTTATTTGCCTGACTTTACCTGGGGGTTTAATGTTGGCTTTCAATACAAGCGACTCGAGTTTTCTGCACTTCTGCAGGGACAAATGGGCTACGACATCTTGAACAGGAAGCGTGGCGAGATGATCTTTACCAACGACACCAATATCGACGCCGATTTGGCAGCCAATTTATGGACGGAAGACAGATCGTCAAATAAAAATTATCCATCTGCCTCGGGATTGCGCCGGGCTTGGAACCAACGGATGAGCAGTTACTTCGTCGAAGACGGATCATATTTCCGCGTGCAAAACATACGTGTTTCTTACGGGTTTTTAGGTAAGGAAATCAATGGCGTGATGTGGCCAGAGACCCGACTCACGTTTACCGCGGAGCGCCCGCTTACCGTATTTAAGTATAACGGCTTCAACCCGGAGGTCTCCAATGGCGTGGACCGTGAGGTGTATCCAATACCGGCGATCTATACCCTCGGATTAACGATCAAATTGTAATGCAATTAAGAAAAGAAATCATGAAACCCATAAAAAATATCCAATATTTTGCCGTTGCGCTAATCGGGTTATTGCTGAGCACGTCATGCAGCCAGCTGTTGGATGAGCCGCTCGAAAACCAACAAATCGCCGATGAAACGGATTATTCCCGTACAGAAAATATGACACTTATGCTGTATGGCGCCTACAATGAATTGTATAACCTTCAATGGGAGACGTTTCCGTTAGTGAGCGTACGCGGCGACGACATCGACGTGGGGGGGAAGGGCGATCAGCCGCTTTTGGCACAGGTTGACAGCTTTCGCTACGATCGGAATTTCTGGATGCTCAACTCAGCATGGCTTAACCTGTATTCCGACCTCATCCATTGGCAAGGAGCCATCGAAGAAATCCAGAAGTATCAGGAAGCAGGGGCCAACCAGGGCACCGCTCAGCAATATATCGCGGAGGTAAAGGTGATGCAAGGCTTTGAGCTGCTTCAATTGGCACGCTTGTGGGGACGTATCCTCATTCCGCGCACGTCGCAACCGTCCGATTTGTTCAATGTGGAACTATCCAGCTTCGAAGAAGTCATGCAGCACATCAGCACCCTGATGGACGAGGCCATCCCGATGTTGCCCGATGTGCGCCCTAATCAGCGCACCGATGTGCCCGGAGGTATTACACGCTATACCGCCCAAGCTGTGAAAGCGCTTGCCAACCTGGAATTGAAAAATTATCCGGCGGTGGCACAGGCTACCGATGCAATAATTGGCAGCGGCTTATTCCGCCTGGAAGAAGACTATTATCAATTGTTTAAAATTCCGGGTAAGCTGAGCAACGAGAACCTGCTCGAATTGCAATATTCCGATTATGGTACGCCAACGGGTACATCAAATAAATACAATTGGGATTTCTTTGGCCCTGGAAACTGGACGCCCGCCCGTAGTGGCGCTGGTGGCGGTTGGGGGTTCTGGGAGCCTAGTGTGAAGTACATCAAGTTTATGCTTGACCGCGGCGAGCGTGAACGCTTGCAAACCACTGTACTGTTCACACCGGCTGGTATTGCCGATCTGAAGTCCGATCCGGCCTACGCAAACCTGCCCGATTGGATATCAAATATCACGCCAGAAGGTGATGTATTCAACAACCATCCACGTTATAAGTTCCTAAGTGGTAAGCATTACCTGCCATCAACGCAACTCACCACCGGACGAACCGCCTATGGCGAAAATAAGAATTTTATCTGCCTACGGTACGCTGAAGTGTTGTTGATGCATGCGGAGGCTTTGGTAAATGGAGCGACCAGTTCGGTGATGACTGCAGATGCCGCTATAAACGCTGTGCGCGACCGAGTAGGACTTGGACCGCTAAGTGGTGTCTCCCTAGACCAAGTGTTGGCGGAAAAATTCGCAGAGTTCGGTGCGGAATGGGGCGTGCGTTTCTACGACCTAGTCAGGTACGACCGCACGGCTGAATTGTCATATGGCGGACGGTCCTATGATGCATCGGCGGACCGATTTTTCCCGTACCCGCTGGAACAACAAGGAATCATCCCGCAACTGAACGAAGGAAATTAGCGGAAACCATTGAATTTAAATAAAACCTTGGACATGAAAACGATTCATATATTACTCGTCACGCTGATTGCCGTCGCGTCTTGTAAAGACGGCTACATCGACGATATCAACCCTGTGCAACCTGGCACGGATGAGGAAGCGCCTCAGGTGGTGATTACTTATCCCACGAACGAAACGGTGTTGATTCCCTTTACAGACGAAGCGACAAACATCAATTTTGAATTTGAGGTAAACGATGATATTGAAATTACAACGATAGCCATTGCCCTCAATGGCAGCACATTGGAGACATACACGGATTTCAAAGACTATCGGAGAGTGGCAACCACACACTTAAGTGAGAGCTTGCCCATTGGTGATTATACCTTTGATGTAACGGCTACCGATGCTTCAGGGAAGACCACCACTCAAAGCTTCGCGTTCGAGATAAGTAACGTATACCAGGCGAAATATCTCGGTGAGATTTTTTACATGCCGTTTGAAGGCAATCTCTATCTCGACTTGCTCGAAAACATCACGGCGTCGAAAGTGGGTAGCCCTGGGTTCGCCGCAGGCAAATCTGGACGCGCCTACGGCGGTGCAACGGATAGTTACCTCACACTACCAACCGCGGGCTTGATAAACGACGAGTTCAGCGCCTCTTTTTGGTACAAAGTCAACGCCACCCCGGATCGGGCGGGTATCTTGACAGTGAGCCCTCCGGGTCCGACGAATAACAATCGGACAAGCGGGTTCCGGTTATTCCGGGAAAATGCCGGTGGTAAGCAACGCATTAAACTCAACGTGGGGAATGGTACGGCGGATAACTGGTTCGATGGTGGTGCTGCCGCCGATATCGATGCAGGTAGCGATTGGGTGCATGTAGCGTTTACGATAGCTGGCGACCAATGCGCTGTATACATTAATGGTACGGCAGTAAGCAAAGGCACCTATCCGGGAATAAGCTGGGCAGACTGCGATATCCTCACCATCGGATCGGGCGCACCAAATTTCACCGAATGGAATCACTTGTCGGATTTGAGCCTCATCGATGAGTTGCGGATCTTCGATAAGGCGCTGACCCAAGAAGAAGTACAGGCCATCGTTGAAGATAACTAGCAAGAGCATGGTAAAGCTGGGTGTGCCGATTCGGATCAGTTGTATGCTATGTGTAGCCTTGCTGGCTACACGGTGCAAAACAGACCGTATTGGCACACTTGCCTTGCAGTTGGCGATGATAGGCGATGTGGAATTAGCGATGGACGGTGTGGTGGAAGGGCTACCCACCGATCGTAGCATCACGCTGGCGTTTTCGGGCCCGGTTAATACCGAGTCGGCCAATACGGCGATCACGTTGTACCACGATGGCGGGCAAGCGGCCATTAGCTTGGGCTTTCTTGCCGATGGAAGTACGATAGTGGTGCATCCCACGGGGACCTTGTTGAGCAATACCTTATATACGCTGGCTATTTCTAATAAATTGCAGGGTAGCGACGGTGGTCGGGGCCGAGCCTATAGCATCCGGTTTAAAACGGAGATGGAAGATTTGCAGGTCACAGCTATCGAAGTGCAAGGGGCGGATGTCCACCAATCGACTGTATTGGCAGATGTACCGCTTAACTTGGGGATGACGATTCGGTTTTCAGGCCCGTTGGATGCCGAAACGGTACAACAGGCCGTAACTTTGACCGGAGCTGCGGGGACGGTAAGCTTGCAAAAAGAACTTGCTGCCGATGGGCGCTCACTGAGCTTGGCAAGCGGCGTGTCGCTGAAGGACTTCACAAAATATACGTTAGAGGTTTCAGATGCGCTGGCCGGTGCGGCAGGTGAAAGGTTTGGTGGCTTGGAGCGGATATTATATACTACTGCGGCCCCGGAACCCAAATTTCCCGTTATTAGCAACGACGACCTGCTCACGCTTGTGCAACGGCAAACGTTTAAATACTTTTGGGATTTCGCCCATCCGGCCAGTGGCATGGCGCGCGAGCGGAACACGTCGGGCAACTTGGTAACCAGTGGTGGTTCGGGCTTTGGTGTGATGGCACTTATCGTGGGCATGGAGCGGGGGTTCATCTCTCGCAACGACGGGTTGATACGGTTAGCGACCATCCTGTCTTTCTTGGAGGCGGCCGACCGCTTCCATGGTGCGTGGTCACATTGGATCAACGGCAATACGGGCGCCACGATGCCTTTCAGCGCCAACGATAATGGTGGTGACCTCGTTGAAACATCGCTTTTGATGCAGGGCCTCCTCACCATGCGACAGTACCTCGAAGGGGCAGTACCCGCCGAAAAGCAGCTCATCGACCGCATCAATGCGTTATGGGGCTCCGTGGAATGGGATTGGTACCGCCGCGATGGCCAGGATGTGCTCTACTGGCATTGGTCGCCGGATAAAGAATGGGCGATGAACCTTCCTATCCGGGGCTGGAACGAATCGCTCATTACGTATGTATTGGCGGCAGCATCGCCGACACACGGCATTCCCGAAAGTGTATACACCAAAGGGTGGGCGAGAGATGGTGCGATGCGTAATGGCGAAATGTACGAAGGCGTGGAGTTGCCGCTTGGCCCACCGTCCGGAGGCCCCCTGTTTTTCAGTCAGTACTCGTTTCTGGGTATCGACCCACGGGGCCTGAGTGATGGTTATGCCAACTATTGGAACCAGAACGTAAACCATACACTGATCAACTACCGCTA